>JAZRHK010000192.1:0-46885 GCA_045644725.1 Candidatus Coprenecus sp.
CAAGATAGACTTCGACCCCCTCTTCAATCCTTTTGATTCAATTCCGCTCCACATAACCCCTGTTGAACCTGCCAAGGGATATTCTGTCCCGACATCCTCTTCAGAGCCTGTGGTAGAGGGGTACGGAGAGGTTTTTGAAGAGAAGATATCAGACAGCCGCACCATTATCCAGATACAGGGCAAGTACCTTCTGACACCTGTCAAATCGGGACTCTTGCTCATCCACATAGGGAGAGCCAGAGAACGTATCCTGTACGAAAAATATTTGAGATTGCTAGACAATTGCACTCCACTTCCACAAGAGAGTCTGTTCCCTACTACCCTTGAGTTGGATGCCATTTCGTATTCACTGCTGGATGAAGCACAGGCTCTGCTTTTGAAGATCGGCTTTGACATCTCTTTCCTTCAGGACCACACTATATCGGTAAATGGACTTCCTGAGGGATATTCTACAGATATACCATCTGTCAGGAACAGTATAGATGAGCTGGTCATTCTCCTTTCTGACCATGGGATGGACGCACTTGCCGGAGCGGACGGAAGACATGAAGTGGCCCTCTCGCTTGCAAAGTCAGGAGCAAAGGGATCACTCTTCCATATGAGCCAGCTTGAGGCACAATTCTTGATTGATTCACTGTTTGCATGCACAGAACCTGACAGAACCCCAGACGGAAGAGTATGCATGTCGATAATAACAACTGACGATTTGGATAAAAAATTATAATACAATGTTTGGAAACTCTTTCGGTTCAAACACCACTCCGGTAGTGAAGAACCTCATTATAATAAATGTCATAATGCTCCTGTTCACTATGTTTACAGGAGATTTCATGTACAAATATTTTGCCCTCTACTATGTGGAGTCTGAATGGTTCAGCCCATACCAGATCATCACCCATATGTTCATGCACGGAGGATTCTGGCATCTGTTCTTCAACATGTATACCCTCTACATTTTCGGCACATTGCTAGAGAACATTTGGGGAAGCAAAAAATTCTTCCTCTATTACATGATAACAGGTCTTGGTGCAGCATTCCTCCACGAGCTTGTTATGTTTTTCCAGGCTGAGAGTTATACCACAGCCATTGCAGCAGGAGACATGTATGCTAGCATGAAACTAAAAGTCCTGATGCTTACCCCTACCGTGGGTGCATCTGGAGCCATATATGGTCTTCTTTTGGCATATGGCATGATGTTCCCCAATAATATAATGAGACTTATATTTCCACCTATAGCACTAAAGGCCAAGTGGTTCGTACTTATATTCGGCATAATTGAATTCACATCCGGGCTATCGGGAACCATGGGCAATTCAGGAGACAACATAGCGCACTTCGCTCACCTGGGAGGTATGCTGTTTGGTATCATAATGATCCTTTACTGGAAGAAAATGAACCGTCTTTACAACTAATTGTCCGCTGAGTCATGGCTAAGAAGAAGAAAAGGATAAGCCTGATGGGAATACTGTTCCGCATAGCAGTAGCTGTAGCAGCGATAGCTTTGTTCCTTTCATACATATCCATTTTTTTCAACCCTGCCAAGTTATGGTTCATCGGACTCTTCGGACTCTACTACATACCTATTGTCATCATAAATGTCATCCTCCTCTCCATGGCTGTAGTAAGGTGGTCCACATCCGCTTTTCTGCCCATAATAGTTCTGCTTCCTTCACTATTTTTCCTTAGGCACTTCGTCAATTTCCACGAAACCAATCAACCTCCAACGGATAACTGCTACAAGATTCTGACCTACAATGTAGGCCAGTTTTCTTCAGGAGAGATGGACATAGAGCGACAGGTATGCAAAAGGCAAGTAGCCTCGTTTATAGAAAATGAAAAACCGGATGTTGTGTGCCTGCAGGAATTCTATACTGACAATCCTGCCAATATAAAGAGCACTCTTCCCGGCTATCCGTACAAACACTATCATTTTATCCGGATCAGGAAGAATTACTACTTTGGCAACATGATAGCAAGTAAAAAGCCAATACTTTCCAAGGGGGAGATAACATTTCCACAAAGCACAAATCTTTCGATTTATGCAGACATCAAAATGGATGGGGAGATTCTCAGAGTATACAACAATCACCTTGAATCCTATAGTCTGTCCCCCTCTGCCCTTATAAAGAGGCTACGCAACGGGACACACAGACTCTCTGACGAGATAAAGGAGGTCCACACAAAAATGAGAACATCCAACATTAAAAGAGCTGACCAGGTAAACAAAATCCTCCGACACATTCGCACAAGTTCGTACAAATCAATAATTTGCGGAGATTTCAATGACACGCCCATGTCATACACTTACCAACAACTCCGCAAAGTATCCAAAGACACCTTTCTGGAGGCAGGGAGAGGATTCAGTTCTACTTACTCATTCCTGTGGCCACTCCTCAGGATAGACTACATTCTCGTGCCTGACAGCTACAAAGTCCATAGTCACACTACACCCAAAAACGGATACTCAGACCATTATCCAGTAATAACAGAAATACATCAAAACATATGAAAGAGGCAATCAAACAAGCTGTAGAAGTTCTCAACAATGGTGGAATCATCCTCTACCCCACAGACACCATCTGGGGGATAGGCTGTGACGCCACCAACCAGGAAGCTGTGGAAAAAATCTACAAAATCAAACAGAGGGCAGACTCCAAAAGTCTTGTGGTCCTTGCAGGAGATCTTGATATGATAGCAAGATACGTGAAAGAGATCCCCGAGATGGCCATCACTCTGGTGGAAATTACAGACAAACCCCTCACCATCATCTACCCCGAGGCTGTAGGACTCGCCTCAAATGTGGTGGCTGAAGACGGCACTGTCGCCATCCGTGTCCCTTCTGGCAATGAGTTCTGCTCCCAGCTTCTCAGAACATTCCGCAAGCCCATTGTCTCCACCTCTGCAAACATCTCCGGGGAGAAGTCTCCGGTGCATCTGAAAGATGTGTCTGAGGCCATCTCGTCAGCTGCAGACTGGACAGCACAGCCATCGTGGGATGCAGGTGCCACAGGCAAAGCCTCTTCAATAATAAAACTTGGCCTCAACTCAGAGGTAAAAATCATCAGGGAATAATGGAAGTATTCTATTCCAACAGTATCTCCGACGGGAAAATATATCTCTCTGCTGAAGAGACCACACACTGCATCAAGGTGCTCAGGCACAAGGTGGGGGATGAGGTGAAGGTGAGCGGAGGGGACGGGAACCTCTACCGCTGCATCATAGATGACATAAGCGGCAAAAGTGCAGAGCTCTCGATCATATCGGTGGAGGGGGGATTTGGCAAACACCCCTACTATCTACATATTGCGGTAGCCCCTACCAAAAATATTGACCGCTACGAGTGGTTCCTGGAGAAAGCCACCGAGGTGGGAATTGATGCCATCACCCCTATTCTCTGCGCACACTCTGAGAGAAAAGTGGTAAAGGAGGAGCGTCAGGAGAGGGTAATCATCGCAGCCGCCAAGCAATCCCTCAAGGGGGAGATACCCGCAGCAGCACCATTGATCCCCGTCAAGGAGTTCATAGACTCGGTCAGGAACTTCGATGGGGGCAAATATATATGCTATTGCGACAGCGAACTGATAAATGCAGAGGGAGAGGCAATACCGCGCATCCCCATTACAGAGGCCATCAGGAGACAGACTACCAATAACCCGGAGCTCCGCTCAATAGTGCTCATTGGCCCCGAAGGCGATTTCTCCCTCGAAGAGATCCACCACGCTGCTGCAGCCGGCTTCACACCGGTCAGCCTCGGCGAATCGCGCCTCCGCACCGAAACCGCCGCCCTCACCGTTACACTGGCGCACTATATCCATTGTCTGTAGAGCGACCTGCTGCTTCTGCAGAGGAATATCCAACAATAATACCGGCCTCTCCATATGGAAGCCGGTATTTCTATACCGTCACACAAGAAATCGGGCAAAAACTTGCGGGTGTGTGGTGAAATGAAGGCTTTTCGGCCCAATTCGCGGACACACCGGCAAGAAATCACGCAAAAACTCGCATGTGTGCGTGGAAGATGAATTTGTTAGCGGATTATTTTGACAACTTCAGCCACACTCTGTAGCCATTGATGGAGTTGGCTGTGTAGAAGAGCCACATTATGAGCATAAGGGCTGCGTGCGGTTCGTGTGCGATGGTGAACTGGAGCCAGATGTAGACAGATACCAGGTTTACGAGGATCCAGAGGATCCACTGCTCCATATATGCATTGACCATCAGGAGCATAGCTATAATAGAGACTATAGTGGTAATGGCATCTTTGACCGGATAGGGGTCTCCTGCTTTGGCCAGGACTAAAGCACCTATAGCTGTGGTGAGAACTGTGGCGACTCCCCAGACAGCCCTTTGCTTCCAGGAGAGTCTCCGTCCATCCACTTGACTCGAGTTCTCTACATTTCCCCTCTTTCTCCAACTGAAGAATCCGATGAACTGCATCGGCACATAGTAGAGGGCGTTCAGGGCAAAGTCCCCGTAGAGTTGGGAATTGAACGATATATAGGCATAGAGGGAGACATTTACCAAACCGAAAAGATAGTTTACAATACTGCCCTTTGCACACAGCACCACATTAATCAGCCCTGCGATGGCAGCTACCATCCCCAGGAAGTCCCACTCCCCGCTTAAAAAGGAATATATAACACTACAAGCCACCACTCCGACTATCAGAAAATAGTCGAAGGGGGCAAGTGTGCTATAAATTTTTGATTTAGTCATTGTTCATTTGGGAGATATCCACTGTATTCTCAAAATCTTCAAGAAGATATCTGCTATAGAAGTCAGCCATCCTCCAGAAGAAATACTCTGTCATATCACCAAAGCCGTGTCTCTGGCCAGGGAGATATAGCATTTCGAAACGTTTGTTTGCCCTGATAAGAGCATTTACCACTCTGGTAGTGTTGGCAGGGTGAACATTGTGATCTATGTCACCGTGAACAAGTACAAGTCTACCTTTAAGGTTCTTTGCAAGTTCGTGGTTTTTCTTGATATCATATTTGAAAGTGGTATCACCTTTCTCTGTAACCACCTCTTTCACACCATGGTGAGTCTCACTCCACCAGCGGTTGTAGATACTGTTGTCGTGGTTACCGGCGCAAGATACAGCCACTTTGTAGAAATCAGGATATGTAAGGATGGCTGCAGTAGACATAAATCCGCCACCTGAGTGACCGTGGATACCCACTCTATTGATATCGATGAAGCTATGGCGGGCAGCCAACTGCTGTGCTGCCACTTTTTGATCTTCAAGACCATAGTCACGAAGATTTCCATAACCGAAGTTGTGGTACCATTTTGAGCGGTTAGGGTGACCGCCACGGTTACCTACTGTTACTACGATGAAACCGATTTGAGCCAAACGGTCGATTCTGTCCATACCCTTACTCCATGAGTAGTTTGTTGCCTCAGTTTGTGGACCAGGATATACATACTCGATAATAGGATATACTTTGGTAGAGTCGAAATCGTAAGGTTTGTACATTACACCGTGCAAATCGGTAACACCATCAGCAGCTTTAACCACAAATGTCTCAGGGAATTTGTAACCGGCCATGAACAACTGGCTGAAGTCAGCAGTCTCAAGATCCATCACCTTTCTACCCATATTGTCATACAATGTATTTGTAGGGACAGCATCTACCCTTGATGCGCTGCTTACAAAGAACTTGGCATCATCACTCATAAATGATCTGGTATCGTAGTTGCCATCATTGAGGAGCTTCATACCTGTACCGTCGAAGTTGATTCGGTAAAGGTGCTCATAGTATGGATTCTCTTTTTTGTTTACACCGTGAGCCCTGAAATATACCACTCTGGCCACTTCATCCACAGCCACTACATCCTCCACGTGCCATGCACCTTTTGTGATGGCATTTTTAAGTTTGCCATCAGCACCGTAAAGGTAAAGGTGTGCCCAACCGTTTTTCTCTGACCAATGGATAAGCTCTTTGGTCTTTTTGACCTCCCTCAATGAGCGGGTTTCAATGTATGTATTCAATCTCTCTTCAATCACTACTCTAGCAGTATCATCTCCAAGGGTAACTTTACAAACATCCACTCTATGAAGGTCTCTGCTCAAGCGTGTCAAATAAAAATAATTATTATCACCTAACCACTCAATAGAACGATAGTCCTTATACATATCTTTGTTGGCCATTGGTTTGTATGCCACATCTATAGACTGATCCTTAAATGCTGCCACATTGATATGTCTGTAGCTTTTGTCCTCCATATTAAAAAGGAGTGTGTAGGTTTTTGGACCTGGCTCACCAGGCATCTGGTATTTATATGCCTCCAGCTTAGGGCGTTTCTCTGATACAGCATCGATAACCCAAAGCTCTTTCACCTCGGACATGTCGTATTTGTTCATAACGAAATGTTTGGAATCTGGAGACCATGCTGCATATATTCTGTAACGCTTGGTTGTATCCCTGTCATCAACTATACCTTTGTAATCATCACCGCCATAAGCACAAGCTTTTGTACCGTCGGTAGTCAAGCGGTGCTCAACGATGGTAGAATCCTTGTCATCCTCCATGATCTTGCGGAGGTTGTTCATATCGGTATAATAAAGATCATAACCCTTGGCATATACCACTACACTGCTGTCCGGAGATATCGATGCCCAGCGTGGGTAATCTTTCTTTTTATCCTCGTCAGAGATATCTGTAAGAGTTCTGGTAGCGATGTCATATTTGAAACGGAAAAGCTTCTTCTCCATCTCAGGACGTTTTTTCTTTCCATCTTTCTCCTCTACACCTTCTCTTTTCTTCTTATCCTTTTTCTCTACTTCAAGCTTTGACTGGATCTCAAAAGTGAAGTATTTGTCCTCCTTGAGTTGAAGTTTTTGGATAGGAATATGTTGTGCATCAAGTGGATCGTGAGTGATCTCTGTCAGCTCCATAGCCAGTTTCTCAAGATCGAAAATAGCCGATTTGGTTTTGGCTACAGGGTCGACAATATAGTACTGTGTTCCTTCAGATGTCTTCCAGGTGTACCAGAATTTATTTGAGTTTGCAAACCAGTTGGGACGAAGCTGGGTAGAGTATACCATCCTGTTCATCTTCTTGGGAGAGAATCTCTCGGCAAGCTCATAGTTCGCTTCAGTTACCGGAGTTTGTGCTTTGGCACCAAACGACAGCATCAAAGCGGCGATTATTAAAGCAAATGTTGTCTGTTTCATAAATTTATAACGGTTTATTATTGAATCTGTCCCATTCACCGACCTCCATCTCAACGATTTTGCCGGAATCTATCTTGAATCTTAGGGCAGTTCTCACCATATGGAAACCGGAGTTTCCTGCTGCCCCTGGATTTATTGTCATCATATCGTACTTCTTGTCATTCATCACCTTGAGGATATGTGAGTGGCCGCAGATGAAAAGGTTTGGCAAGTGTGCATTAATAAGCTCAAAGGCCTTGAATTCATACCTGCCGGGATATCCACCTATGTGCATCATAAGCACCTTCATCCCCTCACACTCAAAAACCTGGGTATAGGGGACCCTCTGTCTGATGGGGGTTCCGTCGCAATTGCCGTAGACCCCCTTCAGAGGTTTGAATTTTGCAATGGCTGCCAATGTCTCCAAATCCCCGAAATCCCCTGCGTGCCACACCTCATCAACCGGCTCCAGAAATTCTCGGAGCTTCTCGTCGAAGGTGCAGTGGGTGTCTGATATGAGACCGATGTACTTCATTAAAGTTTAATTACAATTTTCTTTTTGTACAGGAACATGGCCATAGCGGTAAACACTGCCACATAGACCAGTGCATATATCAGCGATGAAAGCTCATTGCTCTCCCCTACAATAGCGATGCAGACATTGTTGTAGAACCAGGACAATACACTCCAGCTCTTCTCCTGCACAGTTCCGTCAGCCAATACCACTTCAGATGTCCATTTGATCATCCTGCCCAGGATCTTGGAGAAAAGACCTGCCATTACGAATGCAAACAGAGGGTTCATACCCAGCGCCTTGAATGGGGTAAAAATTTTCTCTTTTCCCTTTACGTCTATCAAGTAGATGAAGAAAGCAAGCATCAGAATACTCCAACCTCCTGCATAAAGGACATATGAGCCGGTCCAAAGGGCTTTGATGATGGGATAGCAAAGGCTCCATACCAGACCGCCAGCCAAACAAAGTATACCAATAGTGTATAGCTGAGCTACCACATCAATCTTGCTGTCTGTATTGCGTATCTTGTTGCCGAGGATATATCCCAAAAGGACAGTACATGCCCCTGAAAGCATACCCAGAAGGCCCTCTGGATCAAATGGGATACCGAATCCCTTGTAGATATGGTTCTGCCCGAAAATGGCAAGATCTATCACATCTGCATTTTGGCCGGCAAGTGAGAAAGAGCCCGCAGCCCCATTTACCAGAGGTGCAGAGTGATCACCGATAAGAAACAATACGAGCCAATGGAGTCCCATCAGAACACCCATTGAGATTATTATCTTCTTGGTAGACTTCATCCACAATGCTACAAAACCGCCCAGGATATAACACATCGCAATTCTCTGGAGAACACCCACTATCCTGACATGCTGCCAGTGATATACAAAATTCTCCCAGAAGGACAGATCCGGGTTAGGACTCATAGGGTAGAATGGAAATGCATTCAATCCCAATCCTACAAGAAATATGAGGATACCCCTCTTTACCAATTTTACAACACTGGTCTTATTGAGCCCATCGTTATATTTTGCAAACGAGAAGGCCATAGCTGCACCCACCACGAAAAGGAAAAAAGGGAACACAAGGTCTGTAGGTGTGCACCCAGCCCATGCTGCATGCCTCAAAGGTGGATAAATACGCCCCCAGGTTCCTGGATTGTTCACCAGAATCATACCGGCAACTGTCATTCCCCTAAGGACATCTAGAGCCACATATCTGTTTGTTTTTATTGTACTCATAGTTTAAAGCATCTGTTATTCATAAATCAAATAAGGGGTCCTCTGCTCTTTGAATTTTACTACGTCATCTGCCCACATGGCTTCAATCTCGTCAGCACTCTTACCTTCAACTATCATCTCCCTTACATACTTCTGGCCAATAAGAAGTTCAAAGAACGAACGGAACATCTTCTTGTCATCAAGTTTGAGGTTATTGTACGCATCGATAACATACTCAAGATTGATACCCTCAGCTTTGATCTCCTCATCTGTAAGACCGCTCAAATCTACACCGTAGCAAAGTTTATCTAGCTGTGGAGGGTTTTTCGCACCAGGAACACTTCTCGGGGTGAATGAGAATTCATAACCTGTCATATCTGGGTGACCATAGATTTGGAAAGGTTTGTCTGTACCTCTACCCAAACTTACAGGAGTAGCCTCAAAATAGCAAGTTGACGGGTATAGGTAGATAGACTTCATATTTGGAAGGTTAGGTGAAGGTTTGATAGGGAGAACATACTCCATATCACGTGAGTAGTTCTTGCAAGGGACTACTGTAAGGTCACATTGGATACCATCCTTGAGCCACCCTTCTCCATTGATCATAAGGGCAAGCTCACCAAGTGTCATACCATGTACCACAGGAACAGGGAGCCAGCCGACACCAGATTTGTACTGCATATCTAGAATAGGACCATCAACATAATAACCGAGAGGGTTAGGTCTATCAAGGACAATCATCTTCTTGCCGAACTGCGCACAAGCATCCATCATTCTGGCCATAGTAGCATTGTAGGTATAGAATCTCACGCCCACATCCTGTAGGTCAAACACCATCACATCGAACTCAGCCATAGACTCATCTGAGGGTCTGTTCACACCCGACTCATAAAGGGATCTGATAGGAATGCCGGTAGCCTCATCAATAGAACTGCTTACGTGTTCACCTGCATCAGCCACACCTCTGAAACCGTGTTCAGGAGACATAATTGACACCACATTCACACCCATATCGAGCAATGTATCGAGAAGGTGAGTGGTAGAAGAGACCATTCCGGTCTGGTTTGAAAGGATGGAAACCCTTTTACCTTCCAACAAAGGGAGGTATTCATCAAATGACAAAGCTCCCACTTGAATCTCCTTAGGTGCGGTAGCACAAGAAGCCATTACGAAAAGTGAAAGCGCAAAAGCAAATAGTTTTCTCATATCTGTATTAAATAAATTCAATCAATCTTGTACCATCCTCCTGCTCTGATATAGACACCTTTACAGTCTCCTCGGGGAGCATCTCCTCGATCATTTCAGGCCACTCCATCAAACATAGCGAATCACTGTAAACATACTCTTCAAAGCCCAGATCCTCCACCTCCCTAAGAGATTTGATCCTATAGAAATCAAAGTGAAAAACCGACTCACCCTCCTCTGTTTCATACTCATTTACAATAGTAAAAGTGGGACTGTTCACTATGTCCTCCACCCCCAACATCCTGCATATTGCAGTCACAAAGGTGGTCTTGCCTGCACCCATTGACCCATACAAGGCTACAATTTTATTGTCACCTAACTCCTGCAGGAACTCTCTTGCCGCCTCGTCAATTCTGTCAAGGCTTTTTATCACAATATTTTTCATAACCTCCAAAGTTACAAAAAATCCTGAAAACGATACAAAAGAGCCTCAGAAATATGGTTCACTGCTATCGTATCATCCCCTGCAAGATCTGCAATTGTCCTGGAGACTCTCAAAATCCTACCATATCCCCTTGCAGAAAGGGATAATTTGTCCATCACCCTCTCCATAAACTCCTTCTCCTTTCTACCCAAAGGGCAATACAGATTCAATTGCTTTGCATCCATCTCAGCATTGGTATAGATCCCCTCGTCACGGAATCTGTCCCTCTGCAGCCCACGAGCCGCCAACACCCTCCGGGAAATTTCTGCACTTGACTCACCTCTGACTCCTGCCACCAGGATATTTTTCTCCACCGGCTTCACATTGATATTCAGATCCATCCTATCAAGCAAGGGGCCACTGATCTTGGAGATATACCTGGAGATCATCCCGGGGGTGCATGTACACTTTCCCCCTTCCTCGCCATAATACCCGCACGGGCAGGGATTCATGGAACCGACAAGCATGAAAGATGCAGGGTAAGTCACTTTATATTTTGCTCTTGATATGGAAATGGACCTCTCCTCGAGCGGCTGCCGCAACAAATCCAGAGTATTTGCACTGAAAAGAGATATCTCATCAAGATAGAGCACTCCGTTGTGGGCCAACGAGATTTCTCCCGGTGCAGCCGATGGTCCACCTCCCACCATTGCCACAAGACTGGCTGTATTATGCGGAGTCCTGAACGGACGCTCTCTTATCAACCCGCCACCGGACAATAGTCCTGCCACAGAATATACTGCGCTTGTCGAAAGTGACTCCTGCCTGCTCATCGGAGGGAGAATGGAGGCGAGACATGAAGCCATAAAACTTTTTCCAGAACCCGGGGGACCATTTAAAATGAGATTATGTCCACCACTTGCAGCTATCTCAAGCCCCCTTTTCGCGAAGGATTGCCCTATGACATCCATGAAATCAGATTTGGGCATCTTCCCCTTTTCAGCCATTGCCGCCCGCTTTACCACCAGCGACTCCACTGAACTGGAACCCCGCAAAATATCCACTACATCGGTAATGTTTTTTGCACCGTAAACCTTGACTCCATCCACCTCCGCAGCCTCAGATGCAGACTCGACCGGAAAAATGCACTTTGAATATCCCAGTTCCGCCCCTTTCATGGCTATGGGCAGAGCGCCGGGTACTGCTCTGAGCGAACCATCCAAAGCCAACTCCCCCATTATCAGAAAATCGTCAGTACCGAAGGGCTCTATCTGCCCAGAGGCGGCCAACAGCCCTACCGCAATGGCAACATCGTAACCAGACCCCTCCTTCCTTATATTGGCCGGAGCCAGATTAATGACCACCCTTCTTCCCGGCACCCTATATTCACATGACTGCAACGCCGTAGTTACCCTCAACAGAGATTCCTTCACCGCACTGTCAGGAAGACCTACCAAAAAAATCCCTACACCTGTCTGCACAGATATTTCCACAACTACCGGAATTACCTCCAACCCAATACATGTGGCACAATAAACTCTAAACAACATCTTTTTTACACCAAAAATAATGTTTAAAAGACGTGATTGACAAGCTATTACAAAAATAAAAACTGATTTTTAAAAATATCAGAGGGAGAATGTGTTTTTTAAAAACAAATCAGCAGCACCACGGTGTTCCTCCACATATTTTTTAGAAATATTTGAGACTTTCTCCATAATGAGGGGATCTCCCATCCAATTTTGAAATATCGCCCTCAACTCAGAAGATTGGGAAAAGCTAACTGCACCACCCAAAGAAATGAGATCTTTAGCCTCCTGAAATTTATGGTACCTGGGACCGAATATAACCCCTTTGCCATAAGTAGCAGCCTCCAGAATGTTATGGATACCTGCTCCGAAACCTCCCCCGATATACGCAAATTCACCATATCTGTACAGAGAGGAAAGCAGACCTATACAATCTATCACCAGAACATCTGCATGAGCCAACTCCTCTTCTAATGGACTCTGGGTATACCTGACAACTTTATATCCGGAGAATATCCCCATTATCTTGCTTATATGTTCCGGATATACCTCATGAGGTGCCAGAACCAATTTCAGCTCCGAAGCTTCCATCGCCTCCACTATCCTCCGTTCATCTTCTTCCCAGGTACTTCCTGCCACCATCACCCTCTTCCCTTCTGCAAACTTCTCCACTACAGCATTTGAGGTTCCTGCACAAGCGACAATATCGTTAACCCTGTCGAATCTGGTGTCGCCGGCTACTGTCACATTTCCCATCCCCAAGCACCTGAGGAGCGACTCTGACTCTCCATTCTGGACATACAATGCAGTAAAACACCCCAACATCTCACGCCACATCCCTCCCCAACTTTTAAAGAAAGGCTGCTCCTTCCTGAAAATGGCAGATATGATATAGGTAGGAATACCCCTTTTCTTCAATCCTGTCAGATAAAAATACCAATAGTCATACTTGGCAAATATGGCCATTTTGGGCCTTACCGCATTAAGGAAAGCCTCAGAGTTATGGGGAGAATCCACAGGAAGGTAAAATACCCAATCTGCATACTTGTAATTTTTTCTCAACTCATATCCGGACGGAGAGAAAAAAGTAAGGAGAATCTTGTCCTTGCCACCCCTATCCCGATATCTCTCAACAATAGGTCTTGCCTGCTCAAACTCCCCCACAGAGGGACAGTGGACCCAAATAATATCTTTAGCCCCCCTTACACTCTCTGCTATCTTTTCAAGGAGTCCTCTACGTCCTGATACAAAAAGGGACACCTTTCTGCTGAAAGGAGCTGCAAGTCGAGCTCCCAACATGTACAAAAAGAGTCCTATTCTGTAGAAAAGTACCAAAACCTTGCTTATTATAGTTTGAACCTCACACCCAATTCCAATTCAAATTGAAGTGGCTGGGCCACCCTTATGCTGTATGGCTGATCACACTCAAAGAAGTAGACCAGACTTGGATCCAGATATAAACCGAAGAAGTCTGTAAAGAGATATTCCAAGCCCAAACCTATATTTGCCGACCATTGCAATCCGTCTATCTTCCCTTTCCTGTAATACAAACCATCCTTCAAATCCTTTATTTCATTGGAAATACGCAACCCTTTCTCAACCAAACCGCCACAAGTCACATAACATGACATGTTCCTGCCGTATACGAAACTGTAATAAGCCGAAAGAGGAATACCCAAATAATGAAGTTTCTGACGGACAAGCGCTTGCGCAGAATTATCTATCAGTGCCTGAAAGCTGTTCTGAAGGAATGAATACCTTATACCTGTACCTATAGCAAATCTGTCAGAGAGAGGAATTTGCACATTCATTCCCAAAGTAACGGGAAGCGCAAATGCCGGTCTGGATATGGGCGCTACAGTCTGTTGTGTCACCATAGACGCACCGGGCATATACATCGTAATCTTACTGAATTCCGAATCGCCGCCCAATGCCAATACATTTGAGGCAAAATCGAGGACTACGCCCCTTTTGACCTTCTCTTGGCCTTCCAATAGAAGATCCCAACCATAATCATTAGAGTTATCATTTTCTTCGGTATTTGCATTAACTGTCCGTCCAGCTTGAGCTTCATGTACCACCACTTCACTCTCAGTCTGAACACCATCTTGTCCGCACTTCTCCTCTATGTTTTCAACAGCAGGAATCACAATATCACCGGCAGCACGAACCCTGGGCTCCAAAAATGCCAGTTTTCTGAGTGCTCCAGGAAACTCTGAATCAATCTCCACCGGTAAAGGCTTTATCTCTACCGCAGAGACCAGAGTGCCGTTCATTATTGTGTCTGCTCTTCGGACATTCAAAACCAATGCCACAACCACTGCAGCTGCTACCGCTATTGCGGCCACCTTTCTGACCACAAAAATTGCCCTTTTCCTCTCAAGCCTGCCCTCTATTGCCCCCCAAAGCTCCTCATGCACAGGCTCCTGAAAAGAGTCCACCATCTCCTTTATCTTCCTGTCAAACTCTATATTGTCCATAAAATCTATTTTTCCATTTTTTTGATTCTTTCCTGCAGCCACACCCTCGCCCTGCTCAACTGTGATCTTGACGCCCCCTCAGAAATTCCCAGCTGCTTGGCTATCTCCTGATGTGAGAATCCGTCCAGCACCGAGAGATTGAAGACCGTTCGGAAACCTGCAGGCATCTCACTGATGAGCCTGGTTATCTTCTGACCGTCAAGCCGCTCCATAATATTGTCTTCAAATGGGATATCCGACTGCGGCACAGATATGTCATCAGCCCCTTTCAGGACATCATTACGTCTCAAACTCATAAGAGCCGTATTGACAAAAATCCTCCTCATCCAACCTTCGAAAGAACCTTCATTTTTATAACTTGAAATTTTGGAAAATACGGTAATAAAACCATCCTGAAGCAAATCCATCGCTGCATTCCTGTCCTTGGCATACCTCAGACAAATAGCAAACATACGAGAGGAATACATCTCGTATATTTTTCTCTGGGCAGACCTCTCCTGCCGTATACAAGCCGCTATCAGTTTTTGTTCCATATTATAGATGCAAAAATAACCCATTTTGCTGCATCTTCTAAAAAATAATTACATTTGTAGAAACAACAGACTAACCACAACATATGAGATATACACTGCTTGTCATTCTAATGATGCTGACTCTTTCTTCCTTTGCCCAAGAGGCAAGAAATGAAGATATTGCACCATCTGAATACTTCCTTGAGGGGGTCAGGAACTATAATACAGGACAGTTTTCTGAGGCTCGTGAGTTACTTTCCAGAGCCATAGGTGGAAACCCGGAGAATGATGCTGCATACTATTATCTTGCCCTCACCTATCTTGAACTTCAAGACATGCAGGCCGGAGAGGCATACCTGCTCAAGGCCCAGGAGAAAGACCCTGCAAACTTCTGGTACAAAGTCAAGCTGGCACAATTCTACACCGCCACCGGCAACAACAAGAAGGCCATATCCATTTATGAGGAAATTGCAAAGGATTATCCGGCAAAAAGATCTATCTACTATGACATCATTGACCTCTATACTGCAGAGCAGCAGTACGACAGGGCACTTGAAACCATAAACAAGATAGAATCACTCAAAGGGGAAAATGAAATGACCGGCGAGGTAAAATATGAATTGATGATCCGCAAGGGTGATTATCAGGGGGCAGTAGCCCATCTTGAGGAGTATTACAGGAAGTACCCTTCCCCCAGGGTAGCGCTGGTCCTTGGAGACCTCAACAAATCCCTATACCGGGACTCCTCGGCCATCAAATATTATCAGGAAGCGCTATCCCTTGAACCAGATTACGCCCCCGCATTTTTCGGATTGGCAGAGATATACAGATCCGAAATGAAATATTCGGAATATTTTTCATACATAACCCGCTTCATGGAGAGTCCTGAAATGAAAGTGGATTTCAAGACCAGATACATGAAAGAGGTGGTAATAAAACCCCATTTCGTCAGACAATACATGACAGAGGTGGATGCTATGGCAAACAGCATTGTCAATGCACATCCACAGGACACCGCCTCACTTTACACCATCGGAGCATACTATATCCAGACCGGGCGTGACACACTGGGCAAACTTCTGTTCAAAGGGGCAGTGGAATCACATCCGGATGATGAGAGGGCCAACAGGGAATACATCTCCCTGTTGTACTATATGAAGGAGTGGGAAGAGTTGGCCCAGCAGTGCGAAAGAGCCCTTTTCCAATTCCCTGACGATCTCTCCCTGATGGAGCTCAGGCCAGTCGCCTACTGGCAAAACGGTGATACAGACAAAGCCATATCCCTCTACAATGAATTGATCAGCAACCTCCCCAAAAGGGATACCACCTCCTATCTATATTACGCATCGCTAGGTGACCTTTATCACGAAAAGGGAGATATGAAGAGGGCATACTCATACTATAAAAAAGCCCTCAGAATAAACCCTGACTACAATCCGTCACTCAACAACTATGCATACTACATGTGCCTTGAGGGTAAGAATCTCAAGAAAGCTGCCAAAATGAGTCTCAAGACCATCACTTCCGAGCCGGACAACCCCACATATCTGGACACATATGCATGGATACTGTACCAATTGGGGGAATTTGCGGAGGCCAAGACACATATCAAAAGGGCCATGTTCTATGGTGGAAATGAAGATGCCACACTACTGGATCACTATGCGGAGATTCTGTACGCTCTAAAGGAATACGATCTCGCCTTCATCTACTGGGAACAGGCAGACAAAAAGGACCCCTCTCTGGGAATTGGAGAGAAAATCAAGGAGAAAAGACTCCAAATGAAGAGGTAAACAATGAGAAGAGTCATCCCTATCATATCGCTTCTGCTTATTTTCCAGATCTCTTTTGGACAGGACATTTCCAAACAGAATGCCCGTAAAAAAAAGATTGAGGAAGAGATTGCCTACATTGACAAGCAGCTGAACAACACCAAGAACAAACAGAAAAAGAGCATAAACGCACTTACCCTCACCCAGAAGAAGATTGACAACAGAAAGAGCATCATAGATGCCCTGGACAGGGAGATCAAAGGTTATGACCAGAGCATATCCACCAAAAAAAATGAAATAAGCAGACTTGAGCGCCGTCTGGACACATTGCAGAGATACCACGAAAACCTCGTATACAATGCATACAAGCACAGGGATTCAAAAGTGTGGTTCATGTACATAATGGCAAGTGACAACATAGGACAAGGGGTCCGAAGATGGTCATATCTCAAGAATCTCTCCTCATCCGTAAGGGATCAGGCAACACAGATTCTGGATTTGAAAATTCAGCTCACAAAAGAGAGGGACAGACTCAACAACCTTCGTCAAGAGTCGGTTAAAACCCAAAACGAAAGGTCACTGGAATATCAGAAACTCACCCGGGAAGAGACCCAGGTTATGAACACGATAAACTCCCTCAAAAAACAGGAGAAAAAATTCAGGGCAGAGCTGAACAAAAAGAAAAAAGAGGTTGATAAACTCAACAAAGAGATAGAGAGAATCCTGGCCGAAGCTGTCAGACAACAGAAACAGGCAGGACAGAAGGTTAAAGTAGACTACGAACTCTCCGCCAAGTTCAGCGACAACAAAGGAAAACTCCCATGGCCTGTAGCCAAAGGGGTGATAGTGGAGAAATTCGGCCAATCATACCACCCTGTATTCAAGACAGTCAAGCTTCCATTCAACAACGGCGTCAACATCTCCACAGACAAGAACGCCAAAGCGCTATGCGTATTTGACGGAGTAGTGAAACAGATTCTGGTAATGCCGGGTTACAACCAATGCGTATTGGTTCAGCACGGAGAGTATTTCACATTCTACTGCAAGCTTAAAAAGGTAGATGTCAAGAGCGGTCAGACCATCAGAACAGGAACATCTATCGGCACCATAGATGACAGTGAGGAAGGAAATGCCATCCTCCACTTCCAATTATGGAAAGGTACAGAGAAACAGAATCCTGAAAACTGGTTAAGAAAATAGAGACTACATATGGAAAAGATCCAATTTTTTTGCGAGAACACATCTTCTCTTCACGAATGCGAACCCGGCACCAAACTGTCAGAACTTGCAAACGCACTGGACCACAAATGCAAATACGCACCTCTTGGAGCTATGGTAGACAACCAGCTCAAGGAGCTTGACTACAAAATATACACGCCACATATTGTAAGATTTATAGACTTGACCAACCCTGACGGGCGAAGGGTATATATCCGCAGCCTCTCCTTCATACTCCAGAAAGCAGCATTAGAGCTGTTCCCAGAGTACAGGCTAACATTCAACTATAACCTCCCAAACGGCTTGTACGGAGAGATTCGTGAGAAGGAGAAAGGTGAAGACGGCAAATACAAAGTACTCCCTCTCACTGACGTACAAGTATCTGCACTGAAAGGGAAGATGGATGAATATATAGCCAGGGATCTCCCATTTGAAAAGAAGAAACTGCCACGTGATATAGTGGCCTCCATATTCAAAACCCAAGGCTACACAGCCAAAAGCTCCCTAGCTGAAAATTCCAGAAGATACTTCATCTCCATTTATTACCTTGAAGGATATGCCGGCACATTCTACGGACCTCTCCTCCCATCTACAGGGTGCATAGACATGTTCGATCTCACACCATACAGTGATGGCTTCTGCCTTCAATCACCATCATCATCTGACCCTTCAAAGGTGGCCGATTACAAATATCAGGATAAACTCAATGACATTTTCAGAGAGCAGTCCCAGTGGAATGACATAATCGGCATAGAGACCCTGGCCCACCTGAATAAAGCTATGGAAGCAGGGAAAAGTGCCCCTGTCATTCAGATAGCAGAGGCACTCCACGAACGAAAATATGCTGAAATAGCCAACATGATCCACGACAGGAGAGATAAGGTAAAACTTATCCTCATAGCCGGGCCTTCGAGCAGTGGAAAAACCACCTCTTCCAACAGAATAGCCATCCAGTGCCGCACCCTGGGGATGAATCCTATCGTGCTTGAAATGGACAACTATTTCGTGAGCCGTGAAAAGACACCTCGCGATGAGAATGGTGAATACGATTTTGAATCACTGTACGCAATGGACCTAGAGTTCCTCAACCAGCAACTCAACGACATCCTTGCCGGAAAAGAGGTGGAGCTCCCCAAATTTGACTTCGTCAAAGGGGAAAGAGTCCCTTCGGGCAAAAAAATAAAAATGACCGAGAAGGACATCCTTATCATGGAGGGCATCCATGCACTGAACAAGGAATTGACCAAAGAGCTTGACCAGAATAAGCTCTTCAGGATATATGTCTCTGCACTAACCTCCCTCTCATTGGACGAGAACAATGTAATATCCACCACCGACAGCAGACTTCTACGCAGAATGGTAAGGGATGCCCGCACCAGAGGGGTGAGCCCCGAAGAGACTATCCTAAGATGGCCGAGTGTCCGCAGAGGTGAGGAGAAGAACATATTCCCCTTCCAGGAGAATGCTGATGTGATGTTCAACTCATCTCTGATATTCGAACTGCCGCTACTCAAATACTATGCGGAACCGCACTTGAACAGGATACCTGTCACATCACCGGCATATTCGGAGAGTGTCCGAATGCTCAAATTCCTCACCCATATAACCCCACTTACCCCTGAAGAGATAGTAGCAGTACCACCCACATCGGTTCTGAGGGAATTTATCGGAGGAAGTTCTATAAAATACTAAAGATTAAGCTCTTTGCCTGTTACTGAGTCAGCGTTTTGGGCCACCTCCTCGGGTGTGCCCTCCGCTACGATGTACCCACCGTCGCGTCCCCCGCGTGGTCCCATGTCGAAAAGGTAGTCTACAGATTTGAGTATATCGATGTTGTGCTCTATCACAACTACGGTATTGCCTTGATCCACAAGCTTCTGAAGCACATTGAGAAGTACTTTTATATCTTCACAATGGAGACCTGTAGTGGGCTCGTCGAGGAGAAATATAGAGTTACCTGTACTTGGCTTGGAGAGTTCTGCTGCCAGTTTTACCCTCTGGTTTTCGCCTCCGGAAAGGGACAGGGACGATTGGCCGAGCTTGATGTAGCCGAGTCCCACATCTTCGAGTGTCTTTATGCGGCGATAGATTGACGGTATGGGCTCGAAAAACTCTGCAGCCTGGGATATGGTCATCTCCAGGACATCATTGATACTCTTCCCTTTGTATTTGACAGCCAGGACATCTGGTCTGTACCTCTGGCCACGGCACTCCTTGCAGGTGACCTGTACTGAAGGGAGGAAGTTCATCTCTATAAGCTCCACCCCTGCCCCTTTGCACACTTCGCAACGGCCACCTTTCACATTGAACGAGAATTTACCCGCCTTCAATCCTCTGATCTTGGCATCCGGGGTCTGTTCGAAGAGCTTCCTGATATCAGAGAAGACACCGGTATAAGTGGCTGGATTGCTCCTGGGGGAGCGCCCTATCGGGGATTGGTCTATCTCTATGAGTTTGTCAATATTCTCTATACCCATCAGCTCATCATATGGCAGTGGAGTGTATAGTGAACGGTAGAATCTGTTGCTCAGGATGGGCATCAAAGTCTCATTGATGAGGGAGGATTTTCCGCTGCCACTCACACCGCTGATTCCAACAAAGCATCCAAGGGGGATCCTTATATTAACATCTTTCAGGTTATTGCCTCTTGCTCCTTTGAGTTCGAGGAATTTTCCGTTGCCTTGACGGCGTACAGAAGGAATTTCTATCCTTTTCCTCCCCAGAAGGTAATCTGCAGTGTGTGAATGCCCTTCTTGGGGGAATTGTTGTGCAAGCTTGTCAGGTTCATTGCAAAACAGCACCTCTCCACCTTTGACACCTGCTCCGGGGCCAATATCCACCAACCAGTCTGCACTGCGCATCATCTCCTCATCGTGCTCCACCACCATCACTGAATTCCCTTCGTCGCGGAGCTTCTTCAGCGAGTTGATGAGTTTTCTGTTGTCTGACTGGTGGAGTCCGATGCTCGGCTCATCGAGGATGTAGAGGACATTGACCAGCTTTGATCCGATCTGTGTAGCAAGGCGGATTCTCTGGCTCTCACCACCGCTGAGTGAGCGGGTAGACCTGCTTAGCGAGAGGTATTCAAGCCCCACATCTATTAGGAAGCCTATTCTGTCCCTCAACTCCTTTAGAATATCGTATGCAATGGCACTCTGCTTCTTGTCAAGCTTCTCTGCCAAAGTGCATATCCATTTGTGCAGTTCGCTGATATCCATATCGGACACCTCTGCAATGTTTTTCCCATCTATCTTGAAATGGAGAGCTTCCTCCTTCAATCTGGTACCGTGGCAATGGGGACAAATGTTCTCCTGCGAGAAACGTCCCCTTCGGTCAAAAGCCTCTTCACTCTCCTCCTCCTTGTGCTCCAAACGGGCAATAATGCCTGGAAATGTCACCATCTCCGACAATCCACCGGCCGTCTTGATTCTGAACAGCTCCTCTGAACCATACAATATGAGGTTAAGCACATCTTCTGGGATATCCTTTATTGGAGTGGACAATGAAAATTGATATTTCAGCGCAATGCTCTCCAATACAGCGAAAAGGTTGTTTTCCTTTCGTGCTCCTATGGGACCTATCCCCCCTTCTGCGATGGAAAGGGAGTCATCGGGGATTATTTTTGATATATCGATGGTAGAGACTGTTCCGAGCCCTTTGCAATAGGGACAAGCCCCCTGAGGGGAGTTGAAAGAAAATGTATGGGGAGCCGGTTCCGGGAACGACACTCCGCTGTCAGGGCATATGAAATGCTTGCTATAGTGGGAAATTTCATCCACTGTGATGTCCAATACAGACAGGGACCCTTTTCCATAATTGAGGGCTGTCTGTACAGAATCCCTTACCCTTTTGTAATCCTCCTCCTTGGGGACAAGTTTATCCACCACAAGGTCTATGAAGTGGGTCTTGTACCTGTCCACTCCATCCAGGAGGTCTGATATGCTTTCGAGTTTGCCATCCACTCTCATCTGGGTGTACCCTTTGCGGAGCATACTCTCGAAAAGGTCCTTATAATGTCCTTTACGCCCTTTGACAAGGGGTGAGAGGAGTATGGTCCTCTTGCCGGCATATTTGCTCAGGATCAGATCAACTATCTGTGCATCAGAGTATCTGACCATAGCTTTACCTGTGACTGGGGAATAGGCTACGGATGCTCTGGCATATAGCAGTCTCAGGAAGTCAGAGATCTCAGTAACTGTCCCTACTGTTGAGCGGGGATTGCGGTTTGTACTTTTCTGCTCTATCGAGATGGTTGGACTAAGCCCCTCTATGCTCTCGACATTGGGCCTCTCCATCACACCTATGAAGTGTTTGGCATATGGAGAGAGGGTATCGAGATATCTCCTCTGGGCCTCCGCAAATATTGTATCGAAAGCCAATGAAGACTTTCCACTTCCGCTGAGACCTGTGACCACCACAAGCCTACCTCTGGGTATCTCCAGAGAGATATCCTTGAGGTTATGGACATTGGCTTTGGTGATCTTTATGCTGTCCATAATTTACATCAGGAATGGATTGGTCTGCTTCTCTGTCGCGATATCGGTAGTGGGACCGTGGCCCGGGTACACAGTGGTATCTTCAGGAAGTGCCAGTATCTTACCTTTAAGGCTCGCCATAAGTTCGTCAAGATCTCCTCCAGGGAGGTCTGTACGCCCTATGCTCTGGGCAAAAAGCGAGTCACCTGTGATGACATACTTCTCCGCTTCGTTGTAGTATACAACTCCACCCTTTGAGTGACCTGGGGTATGAAGAACTTTGAGGGAGGTGTTTCCGAATGATATCACATCTCCATCCTTCAAATCTGTGAACTCTTCACCGGGATCCTCGAAACTGTATCCGAAATATCCACCGTAAGAGGAAGCTCTGGCCACCTGAGGGATGTCACCATGATTCATATAGGCGGGGATATCCCACTGCTTTCTGGCAAACATACACCCCATCACGTGGTCGAAGTGACCGTGGGTCTGAAGGAGTTTGACAGGTTTCAAACCATTTTCATATACAAATTTGGCAAGTCTGCCCTTCTCGCTCTCCGAGTAGCAGCCGGCATCCACTATTACACACTCTTTGGTGTCGTCCCATAGCACATAGCAACAGGTACGGAGGTCATTGAAATAAAAAGTCTTGATCATAGTGGCAAATTTACGAAAAGAATGGGTATATTTGTCATCTGAAACTTAAAATATCGGAGGAAGAAAGATGCATATAGCTATTGCAGGAAATATCGGAAGCGGCAAAACTACCCTTACCAACTTATTGGCAAAACATTACGGATGGGAACCGAAGTTTGAGGATGTGGATTTCAACCCATATCTGTCCGATTTCTACAACGATATGAGACGCTGGTCCTTCAATGTCCAGGTATACTTCCTCAACAGGCGCTTTGAGGATGTGGTAGCGATACGCAACAGTGAGAAAAATGTAATTCAGGACCGCACCATCTATGAGGACGCACGCATCTTTGCCCCCAACCTCCACTCTATGGGCCTTATGGACTCAAGGGACTTCGAGAACTACTCATCCCTGTTCAATCTTATGACATCGCTGGTCAAGGCACCGGACCTTATCATCTACCTCAAATCATCTATTCCAAACCTGGTGGCACAGATCCAGAAAAGGGGTCGCGAATACGAAAGCAGTATCCGTATCGATTACCTGAAGGGACTTAATGACCGCTACGAAGAGTGGATTGAGAACTATAAGGATGGTCCACTTATGATAGTGAATGTGGATGAACTCAAATTCGAAGAGAACCCTGATCACCTGAATCAGATCATCGACCGTATAGACGCACAGCTTTACGGCCTGTTCTAGACTTCATCCTTTCCTGCAATTCACAGTCCAAGCCTTCAGGCCACAGAATGCTCTCCAGAGAGACTTTGATTGGACTCCCGAGCCATTTTGCCCGATTATCCAAGCCAACCTCGCCCAAAGCATCCCGTAAGGCACATTTGGTTGGACACTGAATTGCAGCAGGCATTTCAGCCGCGCATTGATACAAGAGAACGATTGTTATAGCTGTGTGAAGGAGAAAACCGTGCTACCACTCTGGCCGCAGAGGTCGTGAGCGAATAGAGTGCACCCGGTGGGTGGTCTCAGCGAGCAGTCCGCGCCGAAGGTCCGGAAGGGATTGTTTTCTCTCCCGCAACTTATTTGCCAACGAATATCGTAACCGGATATACTCAGAGACCGTAGATTGCACAAAACTTTATCTACTCCTGAAACAGTGAGCGGCAGAGGGCTGTTATATTGGAGACTTCGACCACTTCGATACCTTTGGTCTTCTTTCCACGGAATTCCCCGGCTGAATTGTACGAAGAGATATAGATTTTCCTGTAACCGAGACGCTGTGCTTCAGCTATTCGTCTGTCTATCTGACCCACAGGGCGGAGCTCCCCACTGAGTCCAACCTCTGCGGCAAAACAGATACGGGGGGATATGTTCAGGTCAAAATTTGATGACAATATAGCACAAACCACAGCCAGATCACAGGCAGGGTCGGAGATCTTCAGTCCTCCGGCAATATTGAGGAAGACATCCTTGGCAGAGAGTTTGAACCCGGCCCTCTTTTCGAGGACCGCAAGCAGCATATTCATCCTCCTGACATCAAATCCTGTGGCGGAGCGCTGTGGCATGCCGTATGCGGCGGTTGAAACCAGCGCCTGCACCTCGATAAGGAATGGCCTGGTCCCGTCAAGCATTGCCCCTACGGCGACACCGCTCAGGTCATCATCGTGCATAGGGGTAAGGATCTCAGAAGGGTTGGAAACCTGGCGGAGGCCACTGTTGAGCATCTCAAAGATGGCGAGCTCCGCGGTGGATCCGAATCTGTTCTTTATGCTGCGCAATATCCTGTATGCATGTCGTGTGTCCCCTTCAAACTGCAGAACCACATCCACAATGTGTTCGAGCACCTTCGGGCCTGCGATGGAACCATCCTTGGTAATATGTCCAATGAGTATCACAGGCACATTGCTCTCCTTGGCATAACGCAAAAGGGCAGATGCACACTCACGGACCTGCGTCACCGAGCCAGGAGATGATTCCAGGGCTTCGGAATATATTGTCTGGATAGAGTCCACGATAAGGAGCTCCGGGGCGGTCTCCTTCGCTGTAGAGAGAATATTTTCCAGAAGTGTCTCCCCGAGGACCAGACAATTCCCCAGCTCATCATCCTTCCCACCCGAGAGTCTTTGTGCCCTCAACTTTATCTGGCGTGGCGACTCCTCTCCCGAGACATAAAGTGTCTTGAGGGATGGACAGCCCAGAGGGATCTGGAGCGAAAGGGTAGATTTTCCGATACCCGGCTCACCACCTATCAGGATCATCGAACCACGGACCAGTCCCCCTCCAAGAATCCTCTCTATCTCTTCATTTCCTATGGTTATGCGGCTCTCCTGTGTGATATCAATCTGATTTATAGGGGTAGGTCTGGCATCTGAAATCTTCAAAAGAGACCTGCTGCGGTCACCTGAAGAATTTTTGCCAGATGTGGCTTTCGGCTCCTCTACCATTGTATTCCATTCACCGCACGCAGGGCATCTCCCCATCCATTTTGAACTCTCGTTGCCACAAGAGGAACAAAACCACACTGTTTTACTTTTTGCCATAACCTTTTCTCTCTATTTGAAAGCAAATTTAACTATATTTGTGGATAAATAAATAAATCAAGACATGAAGAAATTCTTTTTTACCCTGACCTTGGTCCTATTATCGTTCTCATGGGCAGGTTACTCACAAAACGAGTGTTCAAATGACCAGATTCTCACCACACTGGATGAATATATCCAGCAAGTGAAGGCCGGTTGGGAAATCCCCGGAATGGCAGTCTCAGTAATCAAAGATGGAGAGATGGTATTCTCCAAAGGTTACGGTGTAAAGGAGATGGGCAAGGATGCAGCAGTGGAGAGCAGCTCCATCTTCCAGATCGGCTCCGTGTCAAAATCTTTCACTGCAGCCGTTATGGCCTCTATAGTGGATGAGGGACTTGTATCATGGGACGACACTGTAAAAAACATCCTCCCGGACTTCAGATGGGGCGATGAATATGTTGAGAACAATATGCAGGTAAAAGACCTTATGACACACAAGACAGGTATCGGTGGTCAGGTCGGCACATATATCCCGAATGTTGGCTATGACAGGGATGATGTATACCAGATGATGGGTCTCATCAAACCAAAATACCAGTTCCGCCACACTTACGCATACAACAACATCACTTTCATCATCGCCGAAAAAGTGATTGAGAAGGTTACCGGAAAAACCTGGGAAGAGAATATAAGGACCAGAATCTTCGAACCTCTGGGAATGGCCTCTTCAAGTGTCAACGGCTACGGATCTGATGTAGAAAACGGCTTCGTGGATGCCGGCGAGAGAGCCTGCGTTCCCCACGAATTCTACTATGTTCCCGACAAAATGCATGTCGCTCCTCTATATGGTGACGAAAGGGCATTGTGGTGGGAGACTGTTATCGGTCCTGCCGGCAGCGTAAACTCTACAGTAGAGGATATGGCCAAATATGCACAGTTCCACCTCGACCTCGGCAAAGTGGGGGAGAAACAGGTTATTTCTGAAAGACAGATGAAATATCTGCATAGAGGACAGACTATCGTATCACAGTCAGATGACTATATCAGACTTTACGGCCACTGCTGGTTCGTAGAGCAGAATGACAGATACAGACTTCTTTTCCACACAGGTACCACCTGGGGATTCACCGCCATCTGCGCATTCGTACCTGAACTCGATTTGGGACTTGTAGTTCTATGCAATAGTGAAGTGCCTGCAGATCCACGCTATGCCATCATGCGCAAGGCTGTGGACCTGTATCTTGGTGACGGCGTAGAAAGAGACTACAATGCCGAATACCTTGCCGACTGGTGGAAGTCAGAGAGAAATGACCAGGCTGAGAAAGAGAAGAATCAGAAACCTGTCGAGATGGTCCCTGCACCAAATCCAAAAGCCCTTGTAGGCCACTACCACAAAGGTCCCCTCTTCGGATGTGCCGAAGTGGAACTTGAGGATGGAAAACTTTACATCAAAGTGGGCAAAAAGGGTTGGAAACGTGAACTTACCCACGTAAACGGTCTTGAATACTCTTTCCGTTCAGACGGATACGCTTTCCCTGTGACCTTCACTATGGACAAAAAGGGGAAAGAGGCCATCAAACTTGAAATTGACTTCCACAATGGAGACGGAAACAACTTCGGCCCTTGGGAGAAAGAGCATGACCACCATTAGAATTATTTAAAACACAGATTACAATATGAAAAGAGTACTGATCGGGATCATATCCCTTCTATTTGCCGGCAGCTTGCTGGCTCAACCTATCATCGGCGTATCATCTACAGCCTCTTCAGGTTCTGCAAGCGCTCCACTAACCTATATCAATGCCATTAAAAATGCAGGTGGTGTACCACTTGTTATCCCTATGACCACCGATGAGGCACAGCTTGACGCTATCCTCAACACCATTACCGGTCTGGTGATGACTGGCGGCGAAGATGTGAATCCACTCAAGTTCTATGGCGAGGAACCACACCCTATGATGGGTGAGATCGCCCCTGCAAGAGACGACTTTGACTACATCCTGATTAAAAAAGCTGTAGAAAAAGGGATCCCTGTACTTGGTATCTGCAGAGGTATGCAGATGCTCAATGTGGCACTTGGCGGTACCCTTATCCAGGACATCCCTTCACAAGTGAAAGGATCAATGGTAGACCACAGACAAGAGGCTCCATCATCTACTGCCACCCACTCCATCACTATCCAGAAAAATTCACTTCTATATAACATCCTCCAGACAGAAAAGACAGCTGTCAACACTTTCCACCACCAGGCTGTAAAGAGAGTGGCACCTTCACTAAAGGTGATCGCTGTGGCCAAAGACGGTGTAGTAGAAGCTGTTGAAGGAACAGGCAATATGAGGGTACTCGGTCTCCAATTCCACCCTGAGGGATTTGCTGCCCACGGGAAGTGCGAATTCTCACCAATCTTCGAATGGTTGGTAAATGAGGCAAAGATCAGCCCCGCAGCCCTTTAATCATTGAGAGAATCTCACCATTCAGGTGGGATTCTTTTTTTAGATCTTCCAGAGAGATTCCCATACGGTATTTCCAGCGGTTATTGGGATTGGCTGGATCATTTATCCTCTCATCAGAAGGGTTCTCCACCCTCAAATGGTCGGTCAGGGCGAGCCAGTCCTGCAAAGGGAGAATTGTAAGCATTGCCGGGCTCTCCAGATGCTGGCGGATAATCTCCCTCACCTCCTCTTTTGCACACTCACCTTTCCACCCCCTGAGGGTATCCATATCGTGGGTACCTGTCGTGCAGACAGAAAGATAGGGGTAATGGGCAGGATTTCCTACAGAGCAACCGTACTCCTTCGGCATCCTCTGCACCTCCAAGGTCAATATCTTGAGATCCCTCAACACCCCCGGGACACAATCTGGTATCATTCCCAAATCCTCTGCACAAGGGAGCATATTGGAAGCTGAGACTATCTCAGGGAGCTTCTGATACCCGATCCTCTCCCAGAACTTGTTGTGTCTGACATAGAAAAAGTCCTCATACAAGCGGTTGAAAGCGAGTTTTTCCCCCTCAGGAAGGCTCTTGTACACATCACTCTTGTGAGCGGAGATTCCTGGGTGATACAGCCCTTTTTTCACCGGATCCTCAAAAAACAGGGTCTCATTGAAACTTTTCCTGAAGTTCAACCCCCAATCCCCAATCTCCTTTTTGCTCAGAGGGAGTGCCGGGTTAAAGTGCCCCATGATACCGCTCCTGTACCCCTGCGGTATCTCCCAAATTCTGAAAAATCCAAGTATGTGGTCTATTCTGTATGCATCAAAATAGCGCTCCATATTGGTCAGACGCCTCTTCCACCAACGGTAATTGTCTGCCGCAATTGCCTCCCAGTCGTATGTAGGGAAACCCCAGTTCTGCCCATCCTCAGCAAAAGCATCGGGCGGTGCACCTGCCTGGGAGTCAAGGTGGAAATATTGGGGCTCTGCTGCTGCCTCCACCCCGAGCGGTGAGACTCCAATAGGGATATCACCTTTAAGGGCAATACCCTTCGAGTGGGCATACTCCACTGCCTCTGAAAGCTGTCTGGAGAGATGATATTGTGTAAACTGGTAAAAGTATTGGTTTTTGGCCCCATCTCGCTTCGCGCAATATCTCCCATAAGGGAGAAGCCATTCCCTGTTCTGTCTGACAAACTCCCTGAACTCCCCGCTCTGCGATGTCTCTTCCCAATGAGCATCAAAGAGGGCTTTCAGGAACCTCTGTTTGAAGGCAAAGACCAATTCATACTCGAGGGAGCTGTTCCCATTGAGCGATGCTCTCCCCAATTCATATTCCTGCTGCAACTCCGCAGATGGGAATGGTCCTATGGCCGGAATATTGATATAGATGGGATGGAGGGCAGATACCGATATGCAATTGTAAGGGTACGAATCTCTCCAGCTTCCATCTGTGGTGGTATCATTTATGGGGAGGAGCTGGATAAATCTCTGTCCTGTGGCTGCCGCCCAATCTGCCAGCAGCTTAATATCGGTGAACTCGCCCACTCCGCAGTCATTGTCGCTCCTGAGGCTGAATACTGGGACCGCCACACCTGCATAACGGGGCTTGGGAGTGCCGAATCTGTCGGCAGAGTGCTCTACTGAAAAGGTTTCATTCTCGTCTATTGCAGGTAGATGCATATGATAATCTTCACCACCTTCCCAAACCACCGAGCCATTGCGATAGCGCTTAATGAACTTGTATTTGAACTCTGAAGTAAGTCTGGATGCATCTATATGAATCTCCCATTTAAAATCCTTGATAGACTTCAAATGTAGGGCTCTGCTTGGGTCCCAGGCTCCCAACTCACGGCAACTTCCGCTGATAAAAACCTCAGCATCTTCCTCTATATTAGGGGTTGTTACTCTAATTATCAGCTCCTTGTCGTATTTACGTACAGTAGTAGAGCCATCACTCCTGTGGGCAAGAAAGATATTTGCAAAAGGGGAATGGAGAAATGGGGCATTGTCATCGTTTCCCTGCCATGCATCCGACAGCGTCAGTTTGGCAGTGTTGCGGAGATTAATGGTTCTCCCATGTCCCACCTCCTTGAAAATGAGGCCATCAGCTTCCTTTACAAAGTAACGGTAGCTGAAGGTTTTCTCCTTGTATGTCTTGATTGTGATCTCTGCCTCCCACCTGTCACCTTTATATTTGAGAGGGAGGGCTTTGGACAAATCATCCGACCCAAGCTCCGGAAGGGAACCTGTCACAAATAGATTTTGCCCGAATCTGGTCCTAAAATCTACACTGAAAATGATTATCATGACTACAGCTTGATAGAGAGGCCCACATTTACCAGACCTCTAAAACCGAAACCGAGCTCACCGAATACACCGAATGTATTTCCATATCTCACCTTACATGCGGTAAAGTGATATGCAACTTTTATCTGCTCATTTGATTTTGGCAGCTGATTGAACTGTTCCGGAGTAAGAGTACCGTTACCGACGAGGGCATTGTTTCTGGTCACATCCCTGTCCATATAAGAGACACCCAGATAAAGTCCGGTCTCCAGAGTAAGTGCTCCATCCTGATAGTAAGTCCAGTTTGCAGACAGCTGTCCAACATAGTTGTTTACCCCCTGAGTGTAGATAAGTGCACCTGTATCGCCGTTGTTGTCCTTGCATACGTCAGACTGCGCAAAACTGTAACCACCGAAAAGACCTATAGAGAGGTTATCCCTGAGAAAGAAATTATAACCTACACCAGGAGTTCCAGTGAATATATGTCCGGTAGTCTCAAATCCTTCAAAGCTTGTAGGTGCCTTTAACATGGTCACAAGCTCAAGAATAGTAGGCGTACCATACTGGATATACACCTCGTGACGAGGGAAATAGAGGGCATCCACCTCTTTCTCATGCTTGAATTTTCTGGCGAATGCAGGATTAGTTGAAAGGATTATTGCCAATACGGCAAATATGATGGAATATACTTTTTTCATGACTCTTCATTTTTTGTGTTAAAGATAGTAAAATTTCTCTTTCTGAGTGAAATTAGTGACAGGGCACCACAGACCAGCATGGTCAATGCTTGGCTTTCATGGGAGATAGTGGCAAAAATCACACCTGAAGTCTGCGCTATTCCATAAATGGAGAAAAGGGCAAGGCTTATAACAAAGTGGTATGCTCCAATCCCCCCCTGAACGGGGATTATCCACCCCAAACTGCCCACCACCATAAGAAAAGCCGCATCCGATGCAGTCAGTCCGGCCACCTGAGGAAAGGCCAGTATAGTGGAATAACTCATCACCCAATATGCCACCCAAATCATCACTGTACTTAAGATAAATCTCCATTTGTGCTCCATTTTCAAACCTGCTGCAAGCCCCTGCACAAGACCTCTGACTACCCCGATAATCTTGTCTACAAACTTTACTTTCATCAGAGACTCCCTCTTTCTGTAGACAAAAAGGGCAACTAGTGCACACAACAGCAGCAGAGCCACGATCAGCCATACTATATCAAAAGGCAATTTTTCCATAAGAGGCCCCCATATCTGCGTGGTCATGAACTCTCCGAACCTCTCCCAACTCAGAAGCAACACACCCAAAAGCACTATCACATAACAGAGCATATCCCAGCTCCTCTCCAGTACAACTGTACCTAGAACAGACTCAAAGCTGGCTTTGCCTGTGGATGATATCACACCACATCTGACAAACTCTCCGGCTCTGGGAAGTGCAAAATTTGAGAGATATGCAATGGTGACACCATCGTAAGCCTCCTTGCGGGTTATCGTCGGGTTCAATGGGAGCATCACATACCTCCACCTGAGACCTCTGAAAATGAAAGCGCATACGCTGGCGGCCATAGAGACCAGTATCCACCAGAAGTTGCAGCTGGCCAGTCCCGAAATAAAATCGCTCCATTTCACCCCTCTGAAGGCAAAATAGAGCAATACAGCTGCAAGAAGGAACATCAGTATCCAGCTCCAGCTTATCTTTGGCTTTTTTCTCATATAAGTTGGTTGGTAGCTGTGTCAGGAAATACAAGTTTTGGCTTGTATTCTGAAGCCTCCTCCTCTGTCATCAGAGCAAATGACATGATGATAGCGATATCGCCTACACCGAAAAGGTGTGCTGCTGCACCATTGAGACCTATTTTACCGCTTCCCTCTTCTCCGGGAATAGCATATGTTTCAAGTCTGTTGCCGTTGTTTATGTTTACCACCAACACTTTCTCCCCTTCATACAGACCTGCTGCTTTCATTAGTGCCTTGTCGATAGTGATGCTGCCGATGTAGTGCAGGTTTGCTTCGGTGATTGTTACTCTGTGAATCTTGGATTTAAGTATTTGAAGAAGCATCTTATTTTAGTTTAAGATTATCAATTAGTCTTACTGGATGTGCAAATACCGCACAGGATAGCTGGATAGTCTCAGCCTGATCCCAATCTGTCACAGGCTCAAGAGTAGTTCCATTTATGATTTCCACATACTCAGTCTCCAGGAGCGGATTTGAATTTATATCATTTGTTATATCTTCAATAGCCTGGGCAACACTCACTTTGCCCACCATATCCACACCTTTCGAGATACATCTGTAGATATGTGGCGCAGCAGCCCTCTGCTCTGGAGTAAGCAGCTCATTGCGTGAGCTCAGGGCCAAACCGTCCTCACCTCTGGCAATAGGGCAACGGACAATCTGGATAGGATACTGGAGATTTTTTGTGAAATACTCGATGATAGCCAGCTGCTGGAAGTCCTTCTCTCCGAAGAAAGCCTTTGAAGGGTTCACGATATCAAACAGGCGTGTCACCACTTGTGCCATACCATTAAAGTGTCCGGGACGACGGGGACCTTCACCATATTGGTCAAGTCCACCAAGGTCAAGAACCCTAGTATCAAGGGGAGCACCATCCCCATTTGCCGCATTCGGGTAAATGTCTACCACTCTGGGGGCAAACACTATATCAACACCCACAGGCTCCACAAGTTTGCAGTCATTGTCTACAGTCCTGGGATATGTATTGAAGTCATTTTGGTTATTGAACTGGGTAGGGTTCACGAAGATGGAGATGACTGTAACATCACACTCCTGTACTGACCTCCTTATAAGTGAAAGATGGCCCTCGTGAAGAGCTCCCATTGTAGGGACAAAACCCACTTTTTTATCGCTGCCTATTGCAGCCCTGGCTGACTCAAATTCAGCCAAAGTTTTAGCTATAATCATCCTACGTAGAATTTCGTTGCAAATGTAATGTCTATCAAAAACATATCCAAACATCCTTGTGAATTATCGGAGATAACTTTACCTTTGTGCAGTAAAATTTCTATTTGAGATGAAGTCTATTTTAGGTATAGGTAATGCCCTGACAGATATTCTGGCAGTGCTCCCAAACGATTTGCTTTTAAAACAGTATCACCTCCCCAAAGGGAGCATGCAGCACGTGGATCAGGCTACAGGTGACAAGATTTGGGCTACACTCAAGCCAATGGGTGTGGAATATGTGGCAGGAGGCTCCGCAGCCAACACCATCAATGGTGCAGCGGTATTCGGAATGCGTGCAGGATTTATCGGCAAGGTGGGCGATGATGACCTGGGTGCTCTGTACAAATCGGATTTGGAGCGCAATGGCATCAAGGCAACTCTCCTCAAGGGCAAATCTTCTTCGGGCAGGGCAATGGTATTCATCTCAAATCCCAACGCTGAGAGGACATTCGCTGTCTATTTGGGTGCAGCTCTGGAGATGGTTCCTGAGGATCTTACACCTGAAATGTTCCAAGGTTACGACTATTTCCATATAGAGGGATACCTCGTTCAGAACCAAGCACTTCTGCGCCGCGCAGTAGAACTCGCAAAAGAGGCAGGAATGACCATCTCCATCGATATGGCATCATATAATGTGGTGGAATCAAATGATGCATTCCTTCACGACATAGTGGAAAACTACGTGGATATCGTATTTGCCAACGAGACCGAAGCACACGCTTACACCAAACTGCCTCCGCGCGAGGCTCTTGATGTGATAGCACAGTCGTGCAAGATTGCTGTGGTGAAAGTGGGCAAAGAGGGCTCTATGGTGAAAAGTGGTGATGAATACCACTTCATCAAGCCTTGGCCAGCAAATGCCATCGATGCCACCGGCGCAGGAGACATATACGCTGCCGGATTCCTTTACGGACACTCCCTCGGTCTCCCTATCAAGATTTGCGGAAACATCGGCTCCATCATCTCCGCAAAAGTGGTAGAGGTAATCGGTGCAAAAATCGATATCCCCCGCTGGAAAGCAGCCAAGCAGGAGATCCGCGAGATGATAGAACCTTATCTTCAGTAGTGGTAGACTAATCATATATTCACCTATCGGCTCGTTTGCAGTTCCTTTCCTCAGAGCAGCACCCCATAGCGCTCGCTCAGGGTGGGTCTTTGCTACTCGCTGGCGCTATCGCCGTCTTGCCAGACAACTCTTCCTTATAGTCCGACTCCGTCGGCCTAACGTCATCGGACAAGTCTGGTCATTGGCTTCGCCACACGACGGCTTGCCGCTGGCTCGTTTCACGCAAAACCCACATTCGCTCGCATGCCTATGGGGTGCTGCTCTGCCAAATTGACTCGTCCTGTGGACGCTTGCAGCGTAGCGAACCGACCGGGCATCTCAACCCCATCGGGCATCCCCACAAAAAAACAGCCGCACATCACTGTACGGCTGCTGAACTTACAAATCCTCTCCGGTTTGCCTTGACATCCCGGACTCCCGATAACTCTGCCTGTAAATTTTAAAATTTTAATTTTCTTCCGTGTGGAGCCGAGAGGCTCTTCTCGGAAGAAAATATCATTTAGTGAATATCAAATCCCCGCTTCGCCAGGATTTGTTATTCCTGGACGCAACGGACAGAATACCCATTTGCACGGTAGTAGTAGTACATGCCTGCGGAACTGCTGCTGAAGGAGAGGTAGGGCGCGCCGTAATCGCCGTACGGTCTGGAAGACCAATAGTAGCCGTTGTAGCCACGATTGAAGGCATCGCCACCGCAGTAGCGGAACCCGGCAGCAGGGAGGAATAATTGAGTAAGACCGTTTATATAGGTGTACTCACCTACAAAATAGTAACCATTCTGACTATTTTCAGATGTCCATGACGAACGGTTTGAACTCAAAGTTTCTAACTCTTGATAAGTGGGAACCCTCCAACCTTTTGGACATGGATCCGATGCTGTTTTTGTTGAAGACCACAAATTATCTATCTGTTTTTTAGACCAATCATAGGGACTTGATGAATTCATAAAAAACTCATCTTTATGCTCTTCTGAACTGCCATAAGATGGTGGTACAGGTCCCTGGACCAGATTTTCACCAGATGGATATGTCGCATCATTTTCATCATAGCCCTGACCATATTTTCTTCCCCATTGATATAGTTTGCCATAAATGTAACCCTTGTCCTCTCCATTTGCAGCCTTATATCCGCAGTTGACAGGGGCCCATACTACATCTCCGACAACTATACCCCTACCATGATTTACCCCATACTCATCCACATAATCAACTGTAGCTACACCTGTCGGAGTTTTTACCTTAATAGAACAAGTGGCATTGACACCGCCTACTGCCAAGGCTGTAATTGTAACTGTACCATCAGATTTGGCTGTTACCTTTCCATTCTGATCCACCTCTGCTACAGTGCTATTTGATGATGACCAGGTTAAGGTAGGATAGGTCACTTCCACCGGATCAATATCTGCTACCAATGTATATGATGTATTAGGCATCATAGTAAGGGATGTCTTATTGAGGGAAAGATACTCAATGTATGTATCGTCTCCTGACTCTTCATCCTCCATAGTACTGAGATTCACCACTGGCATCACAAGGATGCTTGAACGGAGGATGGTGTTGGGTGTAGATGCTGTGATGGTGTATGTCTGCTCCTGGTCATCTGTAACTGTCACAGTGAAGCCCTGGGTGAAAAGCTCAGGTGGAAGGGCGATGATAAAGTCGGTCGCTGTGCTTTCGTCAAGTTCGACACCTGAACCGCAGTCGAGGGTTACCGATTTCACTGCGTCACCTTCGCCGGTCATAGTGATTGCCGGAGTGAGGTTCTTGGAGTATGCTGTAATGGTCGCTGCACCCGAAAGTTTCTCATTATTTCTACCTGTAATTTTTATACTATTCACTGTCTGTGTACCCTTCAACTGGAGCTTCATGGCACCGAGGACATTCTTGAATTTCAAGGTATGGTCAGAGATGTTCTGTGTCACCGCTACCATAGGGAAAGAACCATTGGCAAAACTGTTCTCTGTATAGGTCTGCGTAGCGGGAATTGTCGCTCCGTTTATGGTGTAGATCACACCTTCATTCTCAAGTAGTGCCCCTGAAAGTGACAGATTTTCAGCGTATGGATACAGGGCCACATTGCACAAAAGTTCTGTACCAGCAGAAAAACTGCCATTGACATTACTATTATCATTCACAAGATTGAAGGTAGCATTGGTTTTTCCTACGCTTGACTCTACCACCAGGTACTCATCTGCTATAGTGGCCCCATGAAATATCGCAAGTCTGTCGCCGGATGACCATAAAACTGTCTTCTCAGCGCTCATAGAGGTTTTGGTCTGCGAACCAAAAGACTCCATAGTGGCAGAAAATTGGGATTCTTCGGAGATTAAACTATCCCTCTCCAACGATTGGCACCCGGCCATAACCATAGCCATAAGGGCCAGAGCAAATGATCTGTATTTCATATTCATAGTTATTGTTTGTTAATTTTCAGATTAATCCCATGAACCCTGGTTTTCACCCAATGACTCATTACCAGGTTCACCACTACTACAGAACCCGCCTTCAAAACTAAGTTCTACTAACTCCAACTCAGGATTAATATATTCACTTGACCTCATAACATTGTGATAATTTGATAGATACCTCAAAGATAATAATAATAATAATAGAAAAATCTTCCAAGAAAGTGACATTCAGCACCACATCATCCCCTATTCTGACACCAACTCACTAGACCGGTCATCTCCACCAGAGACACCCATTGAAGGGAGCATTGCGCACAAGCCCCTCTTACATTTGGGGCTTAGACCGCCAACACCCCAACAAAGTGCATTCCCAACTACATATGCGGTCTGACCAGTTGGCTCGTCATAATTCTGTCCATATACAATCAAATGTGCAGTACGCCGGCCAGGTTAAACATAATTTTGAGGACCTGGCCGAAAAAATATCGTACTGACAGTGCAGAAATTGTTTTATTGCGTCAATCTTTAATTTTTTTCGTTATTCTTTTGTGGGTTAACTTTTAAACGTTACCTATATGAAAGAAAAAACTAACCCAGTAAAGGCCCAGCGATATGTGGACCTTTTGACCGACTCTGGCTTTAAAGCTGTGTTCGGAGACCAGAAGAACAAACAAGTGCTGATCGATTTTCTTAACACTGTACTTCCTGAGGGGAGACAGGTTCAAGATCTTACCTATTCGACTACGGAGATTCCCGGATTTACCCCAAACGGCAAATCTGTCCGTCTCGATCTTAGATGTACAGATGTAAACGGTTCTCACTTCATCGTCGAGATGCAGAAGTACAATCAGAAGAATTTCTTCAAGAGATGTATCCTTTACTCATCAAGAGTCTATGGGATGGATATCACCAAAGGGGATGCTGACTACGACATCCCCCTGTATATCTTGTGGCTATTCTTGCAGGAGAGTGTCTTGACAGAGAACTCCCATCCTGGAGTGAAAGATTTGTTTCCGAGTACACCTTCAGAGAAAAAATAACCGGAGACACTCCGGATGACACTATTTTTTGTACATTTGTGGAGTTGAACAAGTTCGACAAGACGCTGAATGAGTGCACTGACATAATCGACAAATGGTGCTATGCCCTCAAATTTATGTCCAGACTGGACAAACTTCCGAAGGAGTTCCAGCACTAACGGACCGGTTTCATTTGACGAAAACGATACAGGACAGACTTCATCTGAAGATTTTAATTACGACTTATGCTTCAGGTATTTAACATACTAACACACATAGATAAAAATGAAAAAAAACTTATTACTAATATTATTTGCATTTCTATCAACCTTATCTTTACCTGCACAGATACAGAATCCTGATATAAAACTGGAGTACAAGTCCGGGAAGATATTTGTAAATGGAGAGAACTTGAGCCAGGACAATTATCAGCTTTTCACCACAGAAACAGCATATCTCAAGTACAATAAATACAGAAAGATATATAAATCCGGTGTAATTCTTACAAGCATAGGAGGGGGTATTCTGGCGGCAAGTATTCTATATGGCGTCGGGGAGATAATATATGTTGGTAGCAATGCGTATAAACAACAAAACGATCCGTATATAGGTTCTACATATGTGGGTCCCGTGCTTAGCTACATAGGTGTCCTGGCTTCTGTTCCATTCATAGCTGTAGGAGTTCCGCTATGGTGCGCAGGTCATTACAAGATGAAGAACATGTGCATCAAAACCGAACTGGCCATCACGCAAAACGGTGTGGGATTGGCCCTGAAATTCTGACCCCCACCTAAAACCAAGAAGAAATCTAGAACCACTTGGTGAAGTGGACCATGCGGGGTTTGGTGTGGATGTCTTCGACCATAGTGACATCGCTGAAGCCGTAACTTTCGAAGAGGGCTACCACTTCCCGGTGATAGGCCTCATTGATCTCGAAATAGCCCTTACCACCCACGCGAAGAAGTGCTGATGCCCACTCTGCGAGGGCCTTATAGAATCTTAGGGGATCTCCATCGGGGACAAACAGCGCCATCGAGGGCTCATAATCCAGCACATTGGGGGACATGAAGTCCTTCTCCTTTTCACATACATAAGGAGGGTTGCTGACGAGAATGTCCAGCTCCTCCAACTCCGGTATACCCTCAGGAGATGTAGCCACATCTTTCTCGTCCGGTGGACCTGCCAAAGCATCCCACTTGAAGAAAAGGGGTTCATTTTCACAGATTTTCTGCTTGCGGGCCACCTCCAGTGCCTCATCAGAGAGGTCACAGGCCATCACTCTAGCCTTTCTGAAATGGGCCGCCAGAGAGTGGGCTATACAGCCTGACCCGGTACATACATCCAGGATATTGAGCTCACCCATCCTGTCATCTTTCCAGTCATTCTCTATAAGACGGACCAGCTCTTCTGTCTCAGGTCTGGGTATAAGTACAGATTCGCACACACAGAATTTGTGTCCCGCGAACTCCTCATAACCAAGCACATACTGAACCGGTCTGCAAGCCAGCAATTCATCCAGTGCCCCCTGGAGCTTTTTTACCTCAGGCTTGGGGATGATAACGCTTGGTGATACCAGATACTCATAATCCGATATCCCCAAGTAATGTGTAAGCACCCTCACAGCGATAGCCTTCGATTCATTGATCGAATATATCTCCTGAAGTGCATCTATCGCTTTGGTTACAAACTCTTTATAGGTCATTCAAGGAAAGTTTTACAAGTTTACCACCCATATCCACCACATATAGATATTCACCATCTATCACAGGATTTGCCATGACAGGGAGTCCCATCTCAAATCTCCATACATAACTCCCCTTCTCTATCGTATTGCAATAGACATATCCGTCATTTGCACCATATATTATATTGTCCCCATAAAGAACGGGATCACCTTCGATAGACATCTCATAACTCTTCGTATATGGAGATGTATATATCAGGGCCGGCATTGTGGTGGTATTCCATATCTGGGAGAAGTCCTCAAATTTATATCCGGTCATACCATGATTTGAAGTACCTACTACCACTACCCCATCTTTAATAAGCATCTTAGAACGGGTATTGAAGATATGCCCCTGTTTGACACGCCTGGTCTGTTCACCAGTTCTGGGATCCATCTCCACCAGTGTCTGGTATGCAGTAAAGTACCACTTCCCATCGTGATACACAGGTGTGCCTGTACTGTAACGGGTCTCAGAATCGTTCTTCTGCCATAAAAGCTCTCCTGTAGCAGCATCAAATCCATATCTGGCCACCCAATATGCGTTCACACACAGAACACCATCTGCTACGGCGTAGGTGGAGACATCTGTTATACCGGTATTCCGTACTGTAGTATTTTTCCACACCACAGATCCGTCTTTCGCCTTAAGGGCTGTCAGATGAAGACCCTGACCCACATAGAGCATACCTTCTGAATAACACACACCCTGACTGTTGCACGGATGCATGCCGTCTTTTCTGAATTTGTAGCTCCACACCAACGATCCATCAACTGGATTCAGTGCATACAGGACAGAGGTTACATCTGATACAAAGAGGAGACCCTCTTCAAGGACCATATTGTTCCTTACCGAACCACGTGTCTTATAGTACCACACCTGCTCACCACTGCTCTTGTCAAGTGCCACCACTCCGCACTTTTCACTCATTTGGTCATCCACTAATGGGACATATACCAAATCGGATGAAACAATGGGTGTGCCCAATCCGCCAAAACCATCCAACTGCCTCTCCCACACTATTCCTTTCTGGAATTTGACATCCTCAACCCTCACCTCAGAGTCTGTGAAAAGGGCACCTATTTTATATTTCCCTTCACTGTAAGGAACCTCTGCCCTCCAGGTAAAGCCATTGACTCTGGTCATATTTACTGCTGATTCGTTATGGACAAGACGAACATTCTCTACGTCCGATTTGCCGTCATATACCACTGCAGATATCTCCACTTTGTCCCCAACGATCCTGCCATTTGCTGCAATTTGCTTTGGTATAGGTGAATAATGGAGCTCATTTGTCAGAGCACCACCCTTCACACTGAAAAGCCTCCATGAAGATGGGGAGTGATCATTACCCCCTTTATTTGGGGCTATAGTACAGATCATCTGTGTGCCATGGTCATTGACATAGTGATAATTGACATGGTTGTGTCCATAGATATAGCCTAGGACATTGTACGCTGAGAGATCAAGCTCCACACTCTCACCTTTCAGCAGAAGATGTTCTGTATTCCCCAATACGCCGTGATTGAAAATGACTACAGGGGTCCCCTCCTGAAGAGTTTCCAGATCAGCCGCCATCCATCTATACACGTCATCCGGGGTGTATGAAGGGGTAGCATCCCCTATCAGCATAGGAGTCACCATATAGTGCACACCTTTTATATTGAATGAATACCATACGGGGCCAAACTGGTCTTCATAAGGTTTCTCACCATAGTCGCGACCCTGGGCATCCTTATACCCTTTGATAAGGTCATGATTACCTAAAGTGTACACCATCCTCACCCCCACATCCTCTGTATTGAACTCTGTACCTGTGAGCTGCAGACCCGGAGCATAACATATATCACCTGTCACCGCCACAAAGTCCACCTTCTTTACGCTCATATAACTCTTGAACTCATCCATCCAGTCAAGATAGGTCCTCTCCTCTATATCGGACATCTGTATAAATTCCCCTGTATAATCGTCTGCAGGAATTACTCCGAACAGATACCCTGATGGAGCACCTCCCCGTACATCGATATGGATAGGGGTAGTATGTCTGTATCCTGTAGGTGTATACAGTGAGACAAATCGTGACCTCTCCACAAGTGATATGTCAAATCTCCCTTTAGAATCTGTTTTTACCAATGTAAATCCGTCTGACACCACAACACCTGAAAGCCCTTTCTCCCCTTTGTCCCTGACTCCATTGGCGTTTGCATCAACAAAGACTTCTCCACTCTGCCCCCAAAGATTAAAGGCTAAAAGTAGAGAAGCTATACATAGAACCATCTTTTTCATATAGCAGACAATTAACTAATTTTCAATGATATTGGAAATAAAATCCTTCATATCCAGCCCTGCCGCCCTCACTTGCTGTGGAACCAGGCTGGTATCGGTCATGCCGGGAATGGGGTTGATCTCCAAAAAGTACGGATCATCACCTTTTAATATATAGTCCATCCTCACCAGCCCGCGACAGCCGAATCTTCTATAGATCCTCTTGGTCGCTGCCGCAATTTTATCATATATCTCCTGAGGAATATCTGCGGGGCAAACCTCCTGGCTGGCACCCATATATTTTGCTTCGTAGTCAAAATATTCGTTGTGTGGGATAATCTCAGTAGCCGGGAGGGTCCTCAACTCTCCCCCCTCCTTATAGATACCCATAGTAAGTTCACGACCGGTAATGCACTCCTCTATAAGTACGCTGTCATCCTCACGGAAAGCAAGCTCGATGGCCGCATCCAGATCTTCCACCCTCTTTACTTTGGTAATGCCGAAACTGCTGCCTCCCTGATTGGGCTTTACAAATAGCGGTAATCCGAGCTTCGCCACAATATCCTGCGGTGAGTAACTCTCCCCTTTTCTGAGGAAGTGGTCCTTGGCCAAAATAATACCGGCCTCCTTGAGGTAAGTCTTGCATGCGAACTTGTCAAAGGCCAATGTTGATGTCATTGCGGAGCACCCTGTATGGGGAAGACCGATAAGCTCGAAATATGCCTGGAGCAACCCGTTTTCACCCGGCGTGCCGTGAATCATGATGAAAGCCTTGTCAAACTTCACCTTTTCTCCACCCCTGACAAAAGAGAAATCTGACCTGTCGACAGGAACTGCCCCCTCCGGCAGGAGAACGCTCCAGCTCTCCTGAGTCATCAGGACTTCGTATGCATCATAAAGCAGTGGATCAATATTCGCAAAAACATTCTTACCGCTCTTGACCGACACCTCCCATTCAGAGGAGTATCCACCATAAATTAGGGCAATTCTCTTTTTCATAGGCTAAAAAAACATATCATCCGACTGGCTGCTTGAGGAGGTGGCATCCGCATCACTACCATCACAATCCAGATTAAGGACAAGCCCCGGAGGGGCAATGAATTTATCGTCATGGGTGATACCCAAAGTACCATCCTCAATAACTTTCTGCATGAAGATACCCCAAATAGGGAGTGCCATATTGGATCCGCCACCCAAAGCGAGGGATTCGAAGTGCACTTGTCTATCCTCTGCACCCACCCAGGCTCCTGCTGTCAGTTTTGGTGTATATCCGATAAACCAACCATCCGACTGGTCGTTGGTAGTACCGGTCTTCCCTGCTACCTGGCCCTTCATGCCATATTTCCATTTCAAACGGCCGGCAGTACCTTCGTTCACCACACCTTGCATTAGGTTCACCATCAGATATGCTGTAGATTCGCTGATGGACTCCCGCTTGCGAGGGGCAAAATTGCTGAGCACATTGCCGTCGTGATCCTCGATGCGGGTCACCATCATAGGACTGATATTTACACCCCTGCTGGGGAATGTGTTGTAAGCACTCACCATCTCCATTACAGTGATATCGGCCGGGCCCACGCACAATGAAGGGACTGCAGGGAGGTATGTGGTGATTCCTAGCTTGCGGCACATCTCGACCATGGCATTCGGGCCAAACTGCTTCATAAGGTAGGCTGAAATATTGTTGCTACTCTTGGTCAAACCCCATTTAAGGGTAACAGTCTGCCCAATCCACTCCTCCTTATCTGTACTCTTTGGGGTCCAGGTGGTATCACCCACTATAAATGTCTGGGGAACATTCATCACCTTATCGCAAGGGGTATAACCCTCCTGCATAGCCAATGTATACAGGAACGGCTTGATGGTGGAACCCACCTGACGCTTGGTCTGACGGGCATTGTCATATTTGAAATATCTGTAATTGGGACCACCCACATAAGCTTTGATATTGCCGGTATGTGGCTCCATCGCAATGAATGCTGCCCTAAGGAATGACTTGTAGTGTCTGATGGAGTCATTAGGAGTCATCACGGTATCAACATATCCGTTCTTGTTCCACGAAAAGACCCTCATCTTGGTTTTGGTATCGAAGCTCTTGGCAATCTCCTCGTTGCTCGCTCCGGCAGCTTTCATATTGCGGTAGCGGTCGCTCCATCTGCGGGCCTGCTGCATTAGGAGATCAATGGTCTCCTGGGGGACATCGAGGGCAAACGGCCTGTTGGGTTTGCGCCTTATATCGCTGTTGAATGAGCGCTGCAAATCTTTGGACAAGTGCTCCACTACAGCCTCCTCAGCAAAGCGCTGCATTTTGGAGTTGATGGTGGTGTAGATTCTCAGACCGTCCTTATCCAGATTGTATTTGGTCCCGTCAGGCTTGAGATTCTTGTTAAGCCAGCCATAGAGGGGATCCTCCTCCCAAAGGGCCATATCTGCCTCATAGTCCTCATTGAAGTAGTATGCAGATTTGCGGGGTTGGGATGCATTCATGTATTTGCGGAGCATATCCCTGAAATATGGGGCGAGGCCTGCATTGTGGTCCTGTTGCTTGTAGGACAATACAATGGGGAGAACCACTATTGAATCGTATGCTGCCTTGTCTAGGAATCCGTATTTGTTCATCTGCGACAGGACATGATTCCTTCTGCCTATCGACCTTTCATAGTTGAGGACAGGGTTATATCTTGTAGGCTTGTTCACCATACCTACAAGAGTGGCACCCTCCTCTATTGTGAGTTCCCATGGTTCCTTGGCAAAAAATGTCTGCGATGCAGCTTTGATTCCGTATGCATTGCTGCCAAAGAAGATGGCATTCATATACATTGCCATAATTTCGTCCTTGGTGTAGTTCCTCTCAAGCTTCACCGCTGTAATCCACTCCTTGAATTTGCTCACCACCAGCTTGAACTCTTTATGTCCCGGGAACTTGGCACTTGCAGTGTCCCTGGGGAAAAGGGTTTTTGCAAGCTGCTGTGTGATGGTGCTGCCACCACCGGAGCTCGCATCTCCCATCACCAGTGTCTTGACTGCAACCCTGGCAAGCCCCCTGAAGTCTATACCGCAGTGCTTGTAGAACCGGATATCCTCTGTAGCAACAGCTGCATTCACAAGATTTGGGGAGAGGTCCTTGAACTTGACATAGCTCCTGTTTTCTATATGGTATGTGTTTATCACCACACCATCCTCTGAAATCAGTTCCGTAGCGAGCTTGCTCTTCGGATTCTCCAACTCTTCAAATGATGGAATCTCAGCAAAAACGCCAACAAAAAATATGAAAAGGATGAGAGCTGATATCGGTGCAAACACCACTAACCACATCCATTTTATCCATTTTGACCTTTGGGTTTCGTTCATCGCATTAATCGTTATAATCCACAAATTTAGACAAAAATTTGGTTTTTACCCCACTTTATACCTTACTTTGCACCCTCGTTGACAAATGTGCATTTATGGGAGAGAATTTGGTTATTGTCGAGTCTCCAAAAAAGGCCGACACTATTAAGAAATTTCTAGGGAAGGAATTCACAGTTAAATCCAGTCGCGGACATATCAGAGATTTGTCCAAAAAGAATCTCGGCATCGACATTGCCCACGATTTTACACCCGAATACATAGTCTCGGAAGATAAAAAGGCTCTGGTTGCATCACTGAAAGAGGATGCTGCCAAGGCAAAAATGGTGTGGCTTGCATCCGATGAGGACCGCGAAGGGGAGGCAATTGCATGGCATCTTGTGGAGACACTGGGACTGGACCCTGCCAAAACCAGAAGAATCGCTTTTCACGAGATCACAGAGAAGGCCGTACTCCATGCTATTGAGAACCCCAGGGAGATTGACATCAATCTGGTAAATGCACAACAGGCCAGAAGGGTCCTTGACCGCCTTGTAGGTTTTGAGCTGTCACCGATTCTATGGAAAAAAGTCAAGCCCCAACTCTCTGCAGGCCGCGTACAGTCTGCCACATTGCGCCTCATAGTGGAGAGGGAGAGGGAGATTCTCGCATTCAAATCTACCCCATATTTCAAAGTGGACGCCATCTTCCGCCCGGAAGGGACCCCTGCCTCCGTCAAGATCAAGAGCACCCTTGACAGGAGGTTCAGCAGCGAATCTGAGGCCAATGATCTCCTTGCCCGCTGCGCCAACACCCAATTTGAAGTGGGTTCAATAGAGACAAAAGAGGTGGAGAGGAAGCCGGCAGCACCATTTACCACATCCACACTCCAGCAGGAGGCATCCCGCAAGTTCGGATTTTCTGTAAGCCAGACAATGAGTATCGCCCAGCGCCTGTACGAGAGCGGTCTTATCACCTATATGCGTACCGACTCTACAAATCTCTCCGAACTGGCCCTGAACACTGCAAAAAAATGCATCGAAAACCTCTATGGCTCCAAATATGCCAAGAGGAGGACATACAAAACCAAATCAAAGGGGGCACAGGAGGCCCACGAGGCGATCCGCCCCACATATCTTGACAGAACATCCATTGAGGGTACTGCCCAGGAGCAGAAACTCTATGACCTGATATGGAAAAGGACCATTGCATCACAAATGGCCGATGCGAGACTGGAGAAAACCGATATCGAGATTGTCTCAGGAGATATGGCAGAGAAGTTCCTGGCCGAAGGGTCACAAGTTCTTTTTGACGGATTTCTTAAAGTATATATGGAGTCACACGATGACGAGCACGGCCCGGAAGATACCGATCTTCTCCCTGCCCTCTCTGCAGGACAGAAGATGAACCATCAGGAGGTGACTGCCACTGAGAAATATACTGCCAAGCCCCTCCGCTATACAGAGGCATCCCTCATCAAGAAGATGGAGGATATAGGCATCGGCAGACCATCCACATACGCACCTACAGTACAGACACTTGTCCAGAGAGGATATATCACAAAGGACAACAGGACCGGTGAGACCAAAGAGACTGTAACACTGAAGCTGAAGAAGGGAGAGATCACAAGAAGTGTCAAGAATGAGGTAATCGGTTCGGAGAAGGGCAAACTCTGCCCGGAGGATATCGGAATCATTGTGACAGACTTCCTGGATGAGAACTTCCCATCTATCCTTGATTACGGTTTTACTGCCAAAGTGGAGGAGAACTTCGACAAGATTGCCG
>JAZRHK010000193.1:0-14745 GCA_045644725.1 Candidatus Coprenecus sp.
CTTCCTAAGACCGCTTGGCCTCCGACTTATACCTGTACTACTCTGCACCACGCTTTGTGGAAGAGGAGTTTGCTGCAAGTATGAACCAGCTTAAAGCCGTAGTTCCAAACTTGGTTTCACAGCCTAACTTCAAACTTCAGACTGAACTTGTGAAGGTAATCTACGGAGAGAATCCACGCCGTTTCGTGATCAGCCCTGAGATGCTTGACAAAGTGAGTGTACCTACCATCGAGAGAGTTTACAAATCACTCTTCTCAAATGCAGCAGGTTCAGTAGTAAGAATCGTGGGTAATGTGAATCCTGAAGAGATAAAACCTCTTGTAGAGAAATATATCGGCTCTATCCCTACTGGCAAAAAAGCCCCTAAATGGGTAGACACCAAGGAGGAACTCGTTAAAGGTCACATCCACCACCACTTCGACACCCAGATGACTACACCTAAGTCTACAGTGATCCTTGTGGCATCGGCTGATATGAAAAACACACTACAGAACACCGTAGTGTCATCTGCTGTCAACTACATCCTTGACCTTATCTACACAGAGACCATCCGTGAAGAGGAGGGTGGAACATACGGAGTATCTTCAATGGGCTCTATCTCAGAACTCCCCAAGAACAAGTATGTACTTCAGATAGCATTCGATACAGACCCTGAAAAGGCCCACAAACTTATCGAACTGGCACATGCCGGCCTCAACTCTCTGGCAGAGAACGGTCCTTCAGCAGACTACCTCGCCAAAGCCAAAGAGAACTTCCTGAAGAACATCCCGGAAAACCACATCTCAAACAGCTACTGGAAAGGTCAGCTTGGTGACTACTACAGATACGGAAAAGACTTTGACACCGAGTACGAAAAAGTGGTCAAAGCCCTTACAGCAGAACAAGTACAGGCATTCGTGAAAGAGGTGCTCTCACAAGAGAACTTCATCGAATTCATCATGAGACCAGAATAAAAATTCAATATTAATATGACACAAACCCCGAAAGTTATTTATCCGACTTTCGGGGTTTCTGTTATAAAAGTAGATTATAGCCCTGCCGCCCGGGCACACACATAGATCTGAGCAGCCTTATTCAGAGTGTCGATAACATCGAAACAGGTCACTACGTCGTCCCCTACGGCGAGGAGACCGTGTTTTTCCCATATCACCACATCATGCTCCTTCAGCTGGGCGAGAGTGGCCCGGGCAAGCTCTACTGTCCCGGGTTCTAGATATGGGACCACACCAACTCCCTTGGTTACCACCAGTCTGCACTCCGGAATCATACTCCAGAGCATCCGGGTGAGGGCCTTAGCATCAAGCCACTTATCAATATGGGTAAGGGCGATCAGTTCTGTAGGATGGGTATGGAGCACCACTTTCATATCACGTCCCATCTCTCGGAGGTAATGGTGAATAAAGAGGTGTGAGGCAAGCTCGGAGGTGGGTGTAATATTCTCTTTGTATACTATTTCGTACCCTCTGCCATCATCACAAATTCGTATCAAAGCCCCATTGCCCCACAAATCCCTGGCCACATCCCTCATCCTCTTCCCTGTCCCAGTGACATAAAAAAACTCACCGGCCAGCAGCTTGAGCTGAGCAGGGAGGGCTATTCTCCCCGACAGATGCTCAGCATTGCGTAGCTCTTCACCGAGCGAAGCTGTGACATTTACCGATATATTTCCACCATTGTACTCGGCCCAACCCTTCTCCCAAAGGTATCCGGCCACCTCTGATATTTTATCCAATTCCTTAAACATGCCACAAATTTAAGTTTTTTTACTCTATCTTTGTGCAGTATGTCCAAAACTGCAGTCGTCATATTGAATTGGAATGGGAAGGATTTTCTGGAGAAATTCCTCCCCCCATTGGTGCAGCGCACCCCCGAAGATCTGGGGAGCATAATTGTCGCAGACAACGGCTCCACCGACGGCTCACTGGCATTGCTCGAAGAGCTGTATCCCACCATCTGCACCATCCGTCTGGACAAGAACTACGGCTTCACCGGAGGGTACAACCGAGCTTTTGAGGCCATTGCGTCAGCACCTCAGAGCTACGGCACATTCGACTACTACCTTCTGCTGAACTCCGATGTGGAGGTGGCAGATGGGTGGCTCGATGCGCTCACCACCTTTATGGAGAGCCATCCAGAGGCAGGAATCTGCTCACCGAAGGTATTGTCCTACGACCGCCCCGAATATTTTGAGCACGCAGGAGCCTGCGGCGGGATGATAGACAGATTCTACTTCCCATATTGCCGTGGGCGCGTACTTTCCAAAGTGGAGAGGGATCATGGCCAATACGACACCCCAGCAGAGGTATTCTGGGCCTCAGGCACATCATTCATGATACGGGCAGAGCTATGGCACCGTCTCGGCGGCCTTGACGAATCGTTTTTCGCACACATGGAGGAGATAGACCTCTGCTGGAGGGCAAAACTCTCGGGGCAGCAGGTGTGGGTGGTCCCCTCTGCCAGAATATACCATATCGGTGGCGGGACACTCCCGAACAACTCCCCACGGAAACTATACCTCAACTTCAGGAACAACCTCCTGATGATGGAGAAAAATCTCCCCGACTCTTCACGCAGCAGAATCATCTTCACCAGGATGTGCATAGATGGAGCAGCCGCCATAGCCTACCTTATGATGGGCAAAATGGAATATTTCCGTTCGGTGCTCCGCGCACACAGCGATTTCAAGAGGATGCGCCGAAATATTGTCCGCACCCCTCAGACCGTCATCGTCCCCCGCCCCAAAGGATCGGTATTCTTCATGGGAAAGGGGATAAAAACAGCCCTGAAATGTGTCAGGATCTTTTTCTCCCTGCTGGTCACCATACTCTGTACCTTCAGTGTCTCACCCATTTACAGATGGGAGGAGCCGAAGCCCTTCTCGGGAGATAAAATATATAACCCATACGCCGGGAGCGACTCCACCACAATATGGAAACGGGCTACATTCCACACCCATACAAAAGTGGACAAAGGGATCAACGAGTGCCCATACTATCCAGATGTAGTTTATGATGACTATATGGCCCTCGAATATGAGATAGTGGCCTTTACAAACCACAATGCACTCACTCAGCACCCATACGATGACCGGCTCGACCTGCGCGGTTATGAGCACGGCTACAATCTTTTCAAACTTCACAACAATATCTTCGGTGCCTCGAAAGTGCAGAGATACGATATCCTCCTCCCCATCTTCGACTCGCAGAAGCAGTTCAAGATGAACCTCGCCGCCAAGCACAGCGATTTCATGGTCCTCAACCACCCCGACAGGACACTCGGTATCACTGCCGGGACGATGCAGCGTCTTTCGGGATACAGACTCATCGAGGGGGACTCCGGCTTTCAGGAGAGGGACGGTGGAGAAGGGACACACCTGAAGCATTGGGACGAGGCTCTGTCTGCCGGACGCTATGCCCATAATGTTTTGTCCGACGACAATCACGACTCAAAGAATCCCGCAAGGATAGCCAGACGCAGCACCTGGATCAACACCCCCTCTGCCGAATATCAGGATGTGAAAGGGGCCCTGCTCCAAGGCAATTTCTACTCGATGAGGACTCCGCAGGGGGTTCCGACAGACTCACTGCCACGCATCTCTAACATTGCCCTTAAGGGCGATACTATCATTTTTGCCCTGACTGCCCCTGCCCGGAGTATAGAGATTATCTCGCAGGGAGGTGAATTAAAGGGGACTTTATCCGATTGTGCCCGAGGGCAATATGTTATGCAGCCGGATGAGCCATATATCCGCCTTACTGCCCGCTACACTGATGGCACAGCCATCTACACCAATGCCTTTGCGCGCTACTCAGAGGGTGACTCTCCGTATGCACCCCTCAGCCCGGCGGTAAACTGGCCTCTCACCATTCTATTTAACCTCGGACTATTGTTAAACATCCTCCTCCTTGGTGCGCTGTGCAGGAAATCGTGCAAAAAATAGCACAGCACCCCCCTATTTTGGGTAATTAGCCCAATATCCGCCACCACTGTGCAGGATTTAGCTCCAAACGTATCACAGCAGTAAAAAAGCCTTGCCCCGGAAAAGTGACAAGTCTTTATATAGGTTTCAGACAAAGAGGTCTATTACTTTACAGGGGCGTTCTTAAGAGCCTCAACTAGGAAATTCCACCACTTCTCAACTGTAGGGATAAGAACTCTCTCTTCAGGTGAGTGAGGAGACATCAAAGTAGGGCCGCAAGAGATCATGTCCCAATGAGGGTAGTTATTTGAGATGATAGCACACTCTAGACCTGCGTGGATAGCTTTCACATCAGCTTCTACACCATAAAGGTTTTTGTAGGTCTCTTTCATGGTCTTAAGGATAGGAGACTCCATGTTTGGCTGCCATCCTGAATAACCACCGGTAAATGCCACTTTAGCGCCAGCAAGCTCGAATACGGCACGGATAGCTTCGCTAAGATCGTGTTTAGCTGTATCGCAAGAACCTCTCATAAGTGTTCTTACTACGATTTTACCTTTTTCAGATTTGACGATTGCAAGGTTGTTAGATGTATCTACAAGGTTATCCATTACAAGGCTCATACGGTCAACACCTGATGGACAAGCGTAAACAGCCTGCATAACTTTTACTGCAACATCTGCAGGAACACATTTCTTGGCACCTGCGCTCTTGGTAAAGTATACCTCTACACCCGGATCGATAGGTTTGTACTCTGCTTTTACCTCTGCAGTCACTTTTGCCACATGTTTTTTGGCTTTTGAAACTTTACCTGCAGGGATAGCGATATAAGCTACTGCCTCTCTTGGGATGGCGTTACGCATATTGCCACCTTCGATAGAGATAAGACGACCGCCCATGTCTCTTAGGATAGGTAGAAGAAGGCGTGCCATGATCTTGTTTGAATTACCGCGGCCTTCGTTGATCTCCATACCTGAGTGACCACCTCTAAGACCTTTGACAGCCACTTCGTATTGAACTAGATCTTTTGGAAGAGCCTCCTCTTTATATTTGAACTCAGCATTGGTATCAAGACCACCTGCACAGCCTACATAAAGTTCACCCTCAGTCTCAGAGTCAAGGTTTACAAGGATGTCACCTTTAAGAAGTCCACCTTTAAGTGCTTTTGCACCTGTCATACCGGTCTCTTCATCGATTGTGAATAGAGCTTCGATAGGTCCGTGTACCAAATCGGTAGCCTCAAGAACAGCCATAGCTGCAGCGCAACCAAGACCGTTGTCTGCACCAAGGGTAGTTCCCTGAGCGTATAGCCATTCACCTACCACTTTAGTCTCTACAGGATCATTGTCCCAGTCGTGAACTACGTCGTTATTGTTTTGAGGAACCATATCAATGTGAGCCTGGAAGATGATACCTGTGCGGTTCTCCATACCAGGGGTAGCAGGTTTGCGGATGATAATATTACCTACCTCGTCCTTGATGGTTTCAAGACCAAGGCTTTGACCCCATTGATAAAGATATTCTACAGCTTTTTGCTCTCTCTTTGATGGACGAGGGATACGTGTAAGTGAGTAGAAATGTTTCCAAACTCTTTTGGGTTCTAGATTTTCAATTGTCATAATAGTGTATATTATTAAGGTTTATATTTATTTGATGATACTTGCAGGAAATTCGATGGTCTGTCCCATCTGATATACTGGGATTCTAGTTTGGAGGAGAAGCTCCTGTCCATCCAAAACTTTCACAACACACACTGCAGGCACCCTATAATATATTGTACCTACATTTGGTTTTTTGGTCTTTACTGTGGATATGTCCTGTACCTCTGCATCTGGAGCTTTCGCTACCTCAGGAGTAATCTCAAGTACAATTGGCCTGCCGAGGACATTGTCCGGCATAAGAAGTCCATCCTTGTCAGAAATTCTCAACGCTACAAAAATCTGGCGCTCCACCCCTTGCTTAGGAACAACATCGTATCCCAATTTCTGGGTAGCGGTCTCAACTTTACCCAAAAAAAGGCTCAAATAGTCCTGCTCCAGACGGGTGATCTCCGCTATAGCAGCACCCATTGCCTCTCCGCTATAAGTTGCATCTGTATCTCCGGTAATGATCTGTACCCTTTGGCGGCGCAATTTGAAGATCTCATTGGCAATCTCCTGTGCCTTTTTCTCAAGGCTTTTCTCTACAACCTGGCTCTGCTGGATGGCAACCTTGTCATACCCGCCTTGGGCATTTTTCACATTCTTGTATAGGGTTGTCTCCACTGATGTGAAAGTTTCTGTAGCCTCCACTCCTGCATCTGAGTAGTCCTCTGCCAATGTAGGAAAACGCCAATATTCAGCATCACCCTTGTTGTGGTCAGACAGGATCACTACTCCCTGTGATGTCATCTGGAAGAATGAATTTGCCAGGTTTGTGGCACCTGTAAGATTCACCGCGTACCTCTTGCTCATATCTGCTTCGAGGTATGGGGTAAGTTTGACCGAAAGGAGCTCATATTTCTCGTATGGTTCGACATTCACATCTATTCCCAGATATTTCTTGGCAAATTTTGCGTACGGTCCGGGAGTGTAAACCTCCCTCTGTGCCTCCACTGCCAAGTGGATGGAGGTACTTGGAAGCGAATAAACCAATGCAGCTCCCTCAGCAGATTTTGTTTGTGCAGTTAAAGGTAATATCGCCAATGCCAAAAGCGGCATTGCTACAAATCTTGCTAATCTTTTCATATCTCTCATTTTATTTTTTCCATCTTCTGTGGCTCCAAAGCCAATTTGACTTATTGTTGTTTATACTCTCTTCAAGCAGCCTCACATACTCTTTTGTGACATACCCTGCTTCGGTTTGCGAAGCGTCATCACAAATTTTTACATATTCTGATTTGTAAAGACCCCTTTTTACCCTATCAACAGAGAAAAACACCACAGGTAATGACAATTTTCTTGCCAGCTCCTCCACTCCGTTGAAAACCTTTGTGGGCTGATGAAGAAACTCCATATCTACACCCGAGCCTCTGTCAGGGAACTGATCTGCCATGAAATAATAAACCCCTCCCTCATCTTTTGTGCTCAAGAGATGACGCACTATCCGGTTCTTTTCTATAAGAACACAGGCCCCATGCTTCTGTCGGATCCGCCTTATCACCATATCCGACACTTTGCCGGACATCTTTTTATAGATATAGAAGAAGTGGCCATTATCCATCTCCAGCCCATAATGCCCCTTCAAATCGGGCAATGAGGTATAGAGTTCCCAATTGCTCTGGTGCCCCATGACTACCAATACATTCTTTCCTTCACCATAAGCTTCATTCAAAACACTGCAGCCTCTGAAATCAAGAAGTTTTCCCACCTTCTCACGAGAATGGCCGAAAGCCCACACAGTCTCTACAATAGTATCGCAAAGGGAATGGTAGAAACCTTTTGTCACTTTCTTCACCCCTTTGTAGTCCATTTCTGGAAAAGAGCGTGATATATTGGTAATTACAACATTTAGCCTATACTTGAAAACTTTATAGAGAAGAATATAGAGAAAATCTGACATCAGGTAATGCACCCTCAGTGGAAGCCACGAAAGGATGGTTAAAAAAAACATGACCAGACAGTACAAAACCTTCTCCATAAACTATATCTCAACAAACAAAGTTAATGAAATTTATCATATGGAACCCATTTATTGACAAATTTTAATATCTTTGCGAAATACTATTTGAAAAACTAACTAATTTAAACTGATTAATATGTTCAAAAATCACCCAAAAGGTTTGTTGGCAGCGGCTCTAAGTAACATGGGCGAACGCTTCGGTTACTACATCATGAATGCCGTGCTAGTACTTTTCCTATGTTCAAAATTCGGTCTACCCGAGGGACAAAGTACCACCATCTACTCTGTATTTTATGCAGGTATTTACGTTCTAAGTTTGATCGGTGGTCTTATTGCTGACCGCACACAGAACTACAAAGCCACTATCAAGACCGGTCTTGTAATCATGGCTTCAGGTTATGTTCTGCTCTCTATTCCTATTCTTTCTACAGCAGACAACATCAACTGGCTGCTTCCTCTAACTTGCTGTGCCCTTTTCCTTATCGCTTTCGGTAACGGTCTTTTCAAAGGCAACTTGCAGGCTATCGTAGGCCAGATGTATGATGATCTTGAGGCTGATGCTGCAAAAGAGGGTCCTGAAGCACTTAAAGCGGCTAAAGACAAAAGAGACTCAGGTTTCCAGATTTTCTATGTATTCATCAATGTAGGTGGTCTTATCGCACCTTTCGTAGCACCTCTTCTTCGCGAGTGGTGGCTAAGCACCAACGGTTTGGTATACAACGCACAGCTTCCTGCCCTTTGCCATGAATTCCTGACAAATGGTAGCGCTATGGCTGCTGACGCATTGAACAACCTTACAGCTTTGATGGCTCAAGTAGGCGCTAATGTTGCTGATATGGCAAATGAGTGTCAGCGCTACCTTCAGATCTTCAACGAAGGTATCCACTACTCATTCATCGCATCTGTGGCTGCTATGGTTATCTCATTGGTTATCTTCTTCTTCTCACAGAACAGATTCCCTAACCCAGCTAAGAAGGCTGCTGTAAAAAGCGTTGAATATACACCTGAAGAGAAAGCTGCTGCTGCAAAAGAGATCAAACAGCGTATGTTTGCTCTATTTGCAGTGCTTGGTATCGTTATCTTCTTCTGGTTCTCTTTCCACCAGAACGGCACTTCACTCTCATTGTTCGCACGTGACTTCGTAGACTCATCAGCCGTAGCTCCTGAGATTTGGCAGGCAGTTAACCCATTCTTTGTTATCACACTTACCCCTGTCGTAATGTGGTTGTTTGCTTCATTTGCACGCAAAGGTAAGGCTATCTCTACCCCTAGAAAGATCGCTATCGGTATGTTTATCGCAGGTCTCGCTTACCTGTTGCTCGCCATCTTCTCATCAGCAAACGGTTATCCATCTGCAACCGAGTTCAAAGCCCTTCCTCTTGAGGCTCAGGTTAAAGCTCACTGGTGGATCCTTATTGCTGTTTACTTCTTCTTGACAGTAGCAGAGCTATTCATCTCTCCTCTAGGTCTTTCATTCGTATCTAAAGTGGCTCCTAAGAGCATGCTTGGTCTATGCCAGGGTCTTTGGTTGTGTGCTACCGCTATCGGTAACCTTCTTCTCCCTCTTGGTCCACTTATGTACAACGCTTGGCCTATCTGGCAGTGCTGGACTGTATTCCTCATTGTATGTCTTATTTCAATGGGTGGTATGCTTGCTATGGTTAAATGGCTTGAAAGAGTTACCAAATAATCTCATAAGTAACTTGAAAAAATATCAGAAAGGCTGGCTTTTAAAGTCAGCCTTTTTTCATATCTTTGCCATTATGCTTACCGATTTCAGACTCCGAGTTTTCCACACCGTCGCACTGCGCCGGAATTTCACCCGTGCTGCCAAGGATCTGGGTATAACCCAGCCAGCGGTCAGCCAGAACATTGCGGAGCTGGAACACGAGATGAGGGATACATTGTTCGAAAGGGAGAGGAACGGCGTGAGCCTGACTCCTAAAGGTGAGATACTCTTCAAATATGCAGAGAAGATTCTACACCTTTACGATTCACTGAACACCGAGCTTGTCCCCTCCGCAGGACAGGATCCACTTAGGATCAGGATTGCAGCCTGCCCTATTGCTGTACGCTTCATATTACCAAAAGCAATCATGAAGTTTCAGGAGATACACCCTCATGCACAGGTGAGTCTGCTGGAGAGGGCAGATGAAGAGATCGAGGGGGCAATACTTGACGGAGAAGCGGACCTGGGGGCAATGGAAAGCACCCCTGCAAACCTCACATCTACCCCATTTGCCACCCTTTCCCTATCCGAGACAGGGGAATCGATGCTCAGCATTTTATTGGCATACCACCCCAAAAGCCCCAATAGGGAAGCTATCCAAAAATTTGTACTAACTGCCAAAACCGCACTGTAACTTTGAAACTCACCCAAAACCAAAAAAAGATATTGGATATCACCCTCGCCATTATCGGCGCAGTGATAATCACACTCAATATCGTAAACCGTTGCACCCGCGGCAAAGAGGAGAGCCTTAGTGACACTGAGGGGAAGGAGTTTATATCCATCAACCGCCTGATAAGCAACGAGATGTCCGATGCAGAGGAGACAAAAAAGCTGGACAGGCTCATTAATACATTCCTCAAAAGATGGCAGATTAAGGGGGGAAGCCTCGCCATAATGAAAGAGGGAAAACTCATCTACGCGAAGGGTTACGGTTGGGCAAACGAGGAGGACTCCATAGCTGTCGGCCCAGGGCACATTTTCAGAGTGGCATCCCTATCCAAACTGATAACTGCCACAGCAATAATGAAGATGGCTGAGGACTCACTGTTGAGCCTGGATGACAAAGTATTTGGTGAAGGTGGCATATTGGACGAGGAGCAATTTATGCACTATAGGGACAAAAGGGTACCGCGCATCACAATTGAGCACCTGCTCAGACACAAAGGGGGCTTTACCCTTTACAGGGGCGACCCACTGTTCAGCACCCGGGAGATAATGATATGGGAGAAACTTGACACTGTGCCGGACATGGACAGGGTCATTGAGTATACCCTCTCCCAAAGACTTGGGTTTACACCAGGAACAAGCAGCAGATACTCCAATGCAGGATACCTTATTCTCAGCAAGGTAATCGAAAAAATCAGCGGAATGAGTTATGAGGAGTACTGCCAGAAGAACATCCTCTATCCATCAGGATGCTACGACATGCACTTGGCCAGAAACCTGTATCAGGACAGGTATCCCAATGAAGTACGCTACTACGAACCGTACGATGCTACACCCATCCCAGCATATAACAATAGTGGAGACTCACTCTACAGAAGCTATGGAGGCAATAACATAGAGGGGCTCTATGGAGCTGGAGGCTGGGTTTCCTCAGCATCTGAATTCGTCATGTTTGTTTCTCACATAGATGGAGACGGTATCCAGCCGGATATCCTTTCTCAGGAGAGTATTGACAAGATGATAAAATGCGTTGGCGGTGAGCTTCCAATAGGATGGTCCCGAGCTGCAGCTGGATCTGAGTGGAAAAGGACCGGCAATCTGGCCGGCACCAGCGCCATCGTGAAGAAACAAAAAGACGGCACCATCTGGATGTTTGTGACTAACACCAGCTCATGGAAGGGGGCAAAATTCCCCCGCTATATCGAGACCATGATAAGAAGGGGATCAACAGGAATAGAATTCCCGGACCAAAATCTTTTGGAATTTATCTAATAATCACTATCTTTGCAGCCCTTTTGGTTTACCCGAAGGTAAAATTTATTTATAACTTAATATTAATCAAAATGTTAAAACAGTACGAAACCGTTTTCATTGCAACTCCCGTTTTATCTGAGGCTCAGATAAAGGAAGCGGTACAAAAGTATCATGACCTTATCGTAGCAGAGGGTGGCGAGATCGTGCATGAAGAGGATTGGGGCCTTAAGAAATTGGCTTACCCTATCCAGAAAAAAACTACCGGATTCTATCACTTGATCGAATTCAAAGCAGACTCTCAATTCATCGCTAAACTTGAGATCAACTACAAACGTGACGAGAGAATTCTCCGTTTCCTAACTTTCGCTATGGACAAACACGCTATTGCATACGCTGAGCGTCGTCGTGCTAACCAATCTAAATAAGGAGGAACACAATTATGGCAACTAACAACGAAATCCGTTATCTGAACCCTCCTACAGTAGAGGTTAAAAAGAAAAAATACTGCCGTTTCAAAAAAACAGGCATCAAATATGTTGACTACAAGGACGCTGAATTCCTAAAACGCTTCCTTAACGAGCAGGGTAAAATCCTTCCTCGTCGTCTTACCGGTACTTCTTTGAAATTCCAGAAGAAAGTAGCGCAAGCAGTTAAACGCGCAAGGCACCTTGCTTTGCTTCCTTACGTAACAGACCTATTGAAATAAGAAGGAGGAGAGATATGGAAATCATTTTGAAACAAGATGTCGCTAATCTAGGACACAAAGACGATATCGTAACTGTAAAGAACGGTTACGCAGCTAACTACCTTATCCCTCAAGGATTCGCTATCATGGCTACCCCTTCAGCTAAAAAGGTTCACGCTGAAAATCTAAGACAAAGAGCTCACAAAGAGGCTAAAATCCGTGAAGAGGCTACTGCTCTTGCAGCTAAACTTGAAGGCTTGACAGTAAAAGTAACTACCAAAGTTAGCGGTACTGGCAAAGTATTCGGTTCAGTTAACAACATCCAGGTTGCAGAGGCTCTTGCAGCACTTGGCTACGAGATCGACCGCAGAAACATCACTTTCGCTGAAGGTGACAAAGTTCAGGAAGTTGGTACTTTCGAGGCTACTGTTAAATGCTACAAAGAGATCAAAGCTAACATTAACGTAGAAGTTGTAGGCGAAGAGTAATCCTCACCACACACTATAGACAAAAGAGATTGACTATCGCAGTCAATCTCTTTTTTTGTTTATATATGACGAAAGTTTTGGTATGATACCTTCCCACCATATATATGCTCGGAAGGTATAGAGCGAAAAATTTGGATAATAATAATAATAATAACTTCGTGTTTACCTTATTCATGCAAGCTCTAATACCTTAATATAACTATGAAAATACTCATGATTTTGAGAATCTCTTGTATTGTCCTTTTACTAGATATTCTCTTCATCTCTTGTTCCCCCACTAAATTGGTTGTTTCTGATGTATCCTACCAATCAATTAAAAATGAAAGAACAGACATACTGGACAAGGTACCCTCTAATGCTAAAATTTTAGTCACACATAAGATTTCTCCAGATGGTGAACTGACTGTTTTTGTGAAAAATCTAACTGATGAAATAATGACTATTGATAGGACCAAATCATTTTTTATTAATACCAATGGGAGGTCTATTACCTTTTATGATTCTGATATTCAATCATCTACTGTAACAAATTATACTGCAAGTACTAATAGTGTAAGTACAAGTTTAAGTAATACGGGTGCATTGTCAAATGTTTTAGGTGCAATAAGTGCAGGAACATCATCCACCACAGGGCAGTCAACCTCCAATACTTCATACAATATTGATCAGCCAGTTATATCCATTGCTCCAATGGGAGAAATTAACATGGGAAGAGTCTTTTCTATCGGACTTGTAGGTTCATATTTTCTCAAAGACTTATCTAAAAGTGTTGCAAAAAAAGATGATTTTGAGTTGGTTGCAAATAGTTACGAAGAATCGACATCCAAATTCAGTATAGCAATATCATATTCTTTGGATGAGGGCAAAACATATAACAGAATAACATCAAAATATTACACAGATTATCTTAGTATGTCTTTTGTCAAAACACATGGAAAAACTAACGAATCATTGAGAAACATTTATATAAAAAAGCCAGATGCTCTTATCCAACCCTGGTATATCATTAACTTCAACACAAATATACACACATTCAATACATACAAAAACATATATAGCGGGACAAATCTTCTATACGATTATCAGTAAAACAAACACCTATGAAAAGAATAATATATACCATATTGATAATACTATCTATCTCATCGTGTAGTACATATACAACATTAATGATTACTGGTGAGCCTGGAACAGAAATAGCAGATGGAAATAAAAAACACCTTGGGAGTATAGATCAAACTGGAGAACTGGAAATAAAAATTGAGAATGATACATATTACCCTTATTTGCTATCAAAATCTCCCAATTCTAACTTATATGTTCCTTTTGCACTTGAGTTTAAGGAGAATACTATTAGATACTATCTGGAAACAGCTTCTGTAGGTCTTGGTGTAGGGTTAGCCCTTGGTGGTTTAACAACAATCTTAAGTGGAGCCATTGTATCTGGTGATGATTATGAAGAGTTTGACTCATATGCGATTGTTGGTGCGATGATGTCATTTGGAGGGCTTGCGTTCGCTTTACCTGAAGCTATATTTAATGATGGTGTTGACTATTGCTACAGCTACCTAAAAGAACAAAGTACAAATAATGACATCATTAAAGAGTAGCAACAGATCACATCCATACAATATAACTGAAGGTGACTTTGTCAAGCCACCTTCTTTTTTATAACTCTGTCAAAAGACTCTGCAGGCGCTGGCGAGATCCTACAAATCACTGGCGTCGCTATGCCATTTTCCTACACACATGCGAGTTTTCGCCCGATTTCTTGCATGTGTGTCCGAAAATACCCCTGTTTCCGACCACTTTCGCCACACACCCGCAAGTTTTTGCCCAATTTCTTGCATGTGTGTCCAGAAATACCCATGTTTCCGACCACTTTCGCCACACACCTGCAGGTTTTTCCCCGATTTCTTGCATGACGGTACGCAATACAAAATGAATATACCCACCCCTGTTCCATTGTTGTCACACCCGACTCCGTTCGGGTGTCTTTTTGTATCGTCAGCTAGTCAGTGCGATGCCTCTGACGTCATGCTTCGCATGACCCCTCCCACGACTGACGTCGCGGGCCCCTCCCTCTTATGGTGCGAGGCCACTGAAAAAGGTCCACATATTTCAAGTGTCTGAGAGTCGCATATATGAGTTAACCCTTTGAGATGTTGATTCCCATTGTGGATTTTCAATTCTCAAAGGGTTATTTCTGTTATAGGATAGTAATCTGTGGCTATTTTGCCTTTATTTGCCAGCCAATTTTATTATTCGTTTGAGATTAACGACAAAAAGAGTCACTGCGCCCTGCATTTCCATTGCTGATAGTCCATAGGACTCAGCTCTTCCGTATCCATGTGCATTTTTGAGTTCTGCATTTTTAGCTTCGATTTTATAACGTTCTTTT
>JAZRHK010000194.1:0-3274 GCA_045644725.1 Candidatus Coprenecus sp.
GATAGGTCTCAGCCAAGTCACAGATCAGTGCATCCTCATCAACCGCAATCATTTTTGAGAGGAGGCTAATTTTTTTACCTTATCACCTAGCAGATTCAAAATCTCTCTAAACTCATTAATCATCATCTCTGCTGGGATGGAGCCATCTTCTTGTTTCACATGCTCCATGAGGGCCTTTTCACCAGCATCTCCAAGCAAAAAGGGAACGCAAAAAGACAGCCCCTGGAGGACTGTCTCATCATTTTCCCATTGTGCCAGGGCTTTGGTGAACCGCCAGTCAGCGCCCTTTTTCTCATCAATCTCAATGACAAATCCGCTCTTTGTCTTGATTTTTACCATGTTTTACTCCTTATCAAGCTGAGGGAGTTGCTCCAACTTTCTGGAGATACTCATAATGAGTGTCGCCCTCATCATTTGGTGTGCAGTCAACTGTTGTCTCATAGCCAATGGCATCCTCATCACCATAGGTGATGTCACCCACATCAGAAATCTTGCAAGATGGGATCACAATCCTCTTTGCAACATCTCCCCTGAGGAGCATGTCAATGACAATTGATCTCTCAGGCACATCCTTGTTGTTGACCTTAACAACAAGACCTGTGTCAAGATCACCGGACACATTGTCCTCTCCGTAAACATAGCCAAGAACTTCCTTGGACTTTGCCTCAATGAGAGTGTACTTGAATGTATCATCCTTGGATTTCTGGATGACAAGGACAGTGTCACCACCCCAAGCCTTGATTTTCTCTGTTTCCATTGCTGTGCTATTTGTCAGGCCATCATCTGAGACATAGCCAAGACCAACAAATGCTGGATCAAGAGACTCAAGCGCTGTTGTTGGGAGCGCTGTGCCAACAGGTGCTGTGAAAATGGCACCGCCAACTTTTGGCTTGCCAGCACTAACATTTGCAGCTTTATTCATAGCATTTTCCTCCTAATAGTGTTTGATATCAAAAACAGCCTGATATCTGTATTTCTTGGATGTTGTGTCTGTGTAGTTGTAGTCACTGTCAAGCGTGATTCTTGCAATTTCGCTCAAAGTGATTGCACCATAGACACCATCAAGCATCCACTCCTTAACCTGTTCATTGAGCTGTGCTGCCTCATATAATGATGGAGCATAGCTCTGCACAGCCAGGATGGATGAGCTAATATAATTTTCTTGACCGCCACCTGTTTTCTCTATAACAACAAATTGTGAGGCTGGACTTTTAGGCACTTCCATGAGCACAGGGACAGTCAGCTTTGACTCAAGAAATCCCTTGATTACATTTTCAATCATTTTCCAAATACCGCCTTTAATATGGTGTTGGACTTGCGATTTTCTCTCTTTGCAGCAAAAGACTGAGCATAAACCTCTGCATTTACCCTGACAGCTCCGGTCATGGTGTTCACCTCATAACCATCTCCCAAACGTGCAAGAGCATTGTTTGCATACTCAGTGCAGATGTCCAGCATTTCCTGTGACCTTAATAATTCGCTGACACCTTGTCTGTTGAGCTCAAATCTAACCTTAGCCATAAGCCTCACACCTTACTTTCATATGCCATGGGAGCTGAGGTGGAATGTTCTCCTCAATCCCTACAATCGGAAATCCAAATGTCATGACTGTCTGTGTGTGTCCATAGGCATCTGTCCAGGAGACCTTTTTATCTGTCCAGTCATGAGTATCACCCTTTGGGATTCCTAACATGTACCTGATTGTCTTACCAAACAACTGTGTGGATGTTGTGATGTCATCCGTTGTTGGCTCACCAACAAGCACATTGTCAACCTCAACAGGATTCTCCTCATAGATGGGTGCTCCAAAAGGATCAGTCCCTGTCTGGACCTGTTCATATAAAATCACTGTGATTCCTGACAACCTTGCCATAAAAACTCACTCCCTATCTGCTGCTTTAAAAGTCCAAGCTTTTTGAGATCATTTCTCAGGATAGAATTTGCAATACCACCACCAGGCACAGCATATGATCCGCTCCAAGAATATCCCAAAGTTGACTGTGCCTCCTGGGTCATTGCATCTCCCTGAGTGCTCTGTCTGAGTATTCTTGCCACAACATCAACAGTCACAATCTTGACAACACTGCCATAAGTGCTGTCACTCTCTATCTCAGCATCAATGTCCTTGCCAGCATTTCTGCCCAGGACCCTGATCTCATCAGACACAAGAGGGAGCAAAGCCTCTGCTCTTGTCTGCTCCTCAGCTGTGAGCTGTCTCCATAATGTGGATATATCATCTACTGTTGCAAATGGCTGACTCATTTTCTTGTCCCTTTCTTCTTTGTTGCCTTTTTAGGTGCTGATTTATTTTCCACCTTTGGAGGCTCCTCTTTTGGGAGCTCCTCTTTTGGAGGCTCTTTTGGAGCCTCCTTGGGAGCAACCTTTTCAGTCACAGGCATCCAGTCCGGAGACTGTATGACTGAATTGGCAATAATCTCAGCGCCTGTGTTTATATTTCTATAAAGCATGAGCGCCTCCTATTCATCAAGCTGATGCTCCAGCCTTTACAAGAGCAAATGCTGCCTTGTCAAGGATTCCCCAACCAATGTATGCCTCACCTCTGATGTATACCTGGTTGTGTCCCTTGAGGTCTCCAGCCTCTGAGTTGTCTGGATTACCATATTCGATCACTTCGATAGGAATCTGCTTTGAGAACCCCCATCTAAAATAATCTGCAAAGTTTCCAACAAGTGCTCTGTCAGCGCCCTGACCAAAGTTGACTGTTGAGTTGGAATCAGCTGCAAGACCATTGAGAGATGTGAGTGTTGAGCCCCATCCAAGCTCTGGGAAAAGAGGCACATTTGAATCTTTTGCACTCTTAACCTTTGCAAGAGCTGACTTCATGACAGGAGCCATTGCCATTCCTGTGACATCAATCTCTGCTGCCTCAACAAGCTCAATGGCCTCAGTGATGTTGTCCTGTGGGATGTCGCTGTCATAGACAATGACATTTGTAACAAGATCATCAAAATTCTTGCCAGCAAGGAGTGATGCTGTGAGGCCTGATCTTGGATTGACACCATGGATTGCCATGATATCAATACCTCTTGCAACCTTCTTAGCAAATCCATCTGCGAAAGCTGTGAGATACTGAAGTCTGATTTCATCAGCTCCATATCTGAATTCATCAGAGACTCTCATTCCATATTCAACCTTGACAGGAATCATCTGGATTGCTGCAACTGTTCCGCCGCCGTTTGACTTAGCGCCGTTCTCTCCTACAAGGTCAACTTCCTTATCAAGTGAGAAGGTGAAAACTGTCTCACCATTAAAA
>JAZRHK010000195.1:0-1548 GCA_045644725.1 Candidatus Coprenecus sp.
AATGTACGAAAACTTTGGATAAATCTGCACCATTTCCTGCATGAAAGCATCGCGGAAATAGCCGTTGGGGTGGGAATGCGGATGTTTTTAATGTTAAATACGATAATACGAAAGAGTCTGCAACTTGTAAGGCTAGATTAAATTTGCCAAATACGGAGGAGACTGTTGTGGTGGATATTAAAGTGTGCTCTTTTCAAGATACAATTACAAGCTTTATTGTAATGTCTGATGTGTATAAAACTCATGAAGATTTAGAAAATCTTTACGAGAATAAATACAATACAGATTATGGTACGAGTAAAGATGGAGGGTATGAATGGATTTTTAAAAATCAGTCTGTAAAGTTGTCTACTCATGTTAGAGCTGAAGAGGAGATTTATGTGAAAGACCCTAATATGCGTTCTCCTCAAAATAGATATGGTAAAAGAACAAATTATTATTTTCAATCAACGTCTATCATTTATACTGATTTTTACCATTATGGAAAGGCTGAAGCGTATGAGAATGAACTGAAGGAGGAACAAGCTCGCAAGTATGAAATTGAGAGGAGAAAGAGGGCTGTTGAAGATTCAATAAAAAAAGAGCAACTGAAGAGAAAAGTGGAGAGTCAAGATATTTAATATTGTTGAAGGTAGGTAAATATTGCCTTCTCTCTTTTCCATCAACAGGGGGAGTTTCTTGCCTATGGGGTGCTCTATGCCGTCGGCCAGGATGTAGGAGTGGGGGAGGTCGGCAATCTGCTCGAACGACTTGTCGCGTCCGCCACTTCTCAAGAAAATCGGTTAGTGTGATAAGCGATTTGCGGCAATAATCGTTTAGTATGCTAACCTTTTTGATGACGTATTGCTTTCGGGTTTCAGTGTATTATAAAGAAAGGCGATTGGATAATCCAACCGCCTTTTGTTATAGACCCTCCTAAATCCTCTACGCGCTACGCTTGTAACGCCCCCGCCCGGTGGGCACCCCCCCTATAAACAGAGGGGGAGTAGGGGAGGACTTCGGAGTCCGAGATGTCAGAGTTCCCTCCCTCACAGGGAGGGTTAGGGTGGGTCCTCTCCTTATTATTTTATAAGGTCCACACTACGCTTGATGAACTTGCTGAGAGCTTCACCCTTGAGCATGCCATTACCGAGGAGGGCGAGGTCGATGAGCTGATGAAGCACCTTGTTGTCCTTCGCAAAGTCGGCAAAGATGGTCTCACGTTTCTCACGTTGAGCATCAATCTTGTCGTGGAGGTCGCTGAGTTCGTCCTTCTCTGCAGAGGGAATCTCCTCTTCCTTCATGCCCTTGTGCGATGCTTCGAGAGCCTCTTCACGAGCCTGCAATGCTGTGGTCTCCTCGTTGATAGGTCTGAGGCTATCGGCGGGCTGCTCTTTCTCTGCTGTGAGGACAGACTGGATGAGGGGATGGTCGGTGTTGAGGATGAGGGTGTACATGTCGGGCATCTCGCCATAGAAGCTCATGCCTGCATTGATGGCTGCCATCTCCTTCATACGACGCATATACTCGCTCTGTGTGATGAGGATGGGGGCTGCAGTGGCACCAAGG
>JAZRHK010000196.1:0-8621 GCA_045644725.1 Candidatus Coprenecus sp.
ATACTCTTTAAGGTTCTTCTCGCTCTGGAAGATCATTGCGTCAGCTGCGTTGATCTTGTCGATACGCTCTTTCTCTGCTTTGTCGGCTGCCTCATTGGCTTTAGCCTCATCACGCATTCTCTTGATCTCGTCGTCGCTTAGACCTGATGATGCTTCGATACGGATCTTCTGCTCTTTGCCGGTAGATTTGTCTTTGGCTGATACGTTAAGGATACCGTTGGCGTCGATGTCGAAGGTAACCTCGATCTGTGGCACACCGCGTGGAGCAGGGGTGATTCCGTCCAAGTGGAAGCGGCCGATGGCCTTGTTATCACGAGCCATAGAGCGCCCACCCTGAAGTACGTGAATCCCAACAGATGGCTGGTTGTCGCTTGCAGTAGAGAATACCTCAGATTTCTTGGTAGGGATGGTGGTATTTGACTCGATAAGTTTGGTCATTACACCGCCAAGGGTCTCGATACCAAGTGATAGAGGGGTAACGTCAAGTAGAAGAACGTCTTTTACATCACCAGCAAGTACACCACCCTGGATAGCTGCACCGATAGCTACTACCTCGTCAGGGTTAACACCTTTTGAAGGAACTTTACCGAAGAATTTCTCTACGATCTGCTGGATGGCAGGGATACGGGTAGATCCACCTACCAAAAGAACTTCGTCAATCTCTGATGCTTGAAGACCTGCATCGCTAAGTGCTTTACGGCAAGGCTCGATGGTTCTCTGGATAAGGTCATCGCAGATCTGCTCGAATTTGGCACGGGTAAGTGTTTTTACCAAGTGTTTTGGAACGCCGTCTACAGGCATGATATAAGGCAAGTTGATCTCTGTGGTTGTTTGGCTTGAAAGCTCGATTTTGGCTTTCTCAGCAGCCTCTTTAAGTCTCTGAAGGGCCATAGGGTCTTTAGTCAAATCGATACCGCTGTTTTCAGCTTTGAATTCAGCTGCAAGCCACTCGATGATTCTGTGGTCGAAGTCATCACCGCCAAGGTGAGTGTCACCATTGGTAGATTTAACCTCAAATACACCGTCACCAAGTTCAAGGATAGAGATATCGAAAGTACCGCCACCAAGGTCATATACAGCTACTTTCATATCTTTGTTCTTCTTGTCCATACCGTATGCAAGGGCTGCTGCAGTAGGCTCGTTGATGATACGTCTTACTGTAAGGCCTGCAATCTCACCTGCCTCTTTGGTAGCCTGTCTCTGCGAGTCGCTGAAGTATGCAGGTACTGTGATGACAGCCTCTGTCACCTCCTGGCCAAGATAATCCTCAGCGGTCTTTTTCATCTTCTGAAGAATCATGGCTGAGATCTCCTGTGGAGAGTAAAGACGACCGTCGATGTTTACACGTGCTGTGCCGTTGTCACCTCTTGAGATGGCATAAGGTACGCGACCGATCTCGGTCTGAACTTTATCGTAAGGCTCGCCCATGAATCTCTTGATAGAGAAAATAGTTTTAAGAGGGTTTGTAATCGCTTGTCTTTTAGCTGGATCACCGATTTTTCTCTCGCCGTTTTCTGCAAATGCCACTACTGAAGGGGTAGTTCTTTTACCTTCGCTGTTGATGATTACAGAAGGCTCATTACCTTCCATTACTGCCACACAAGAGTTGGTGGTTCCAAGGTCAATACCAATAATTTTTCCCATAATATTTATAAATTTTTAATCGTTTTCTATTTTATTCCGGCGGTTCATCGCCGGTCACGCCACTCTTTATAACGAATCTTGTGCCAAAGAAAAAGTCTGCCACCTTGTCATAATTTGGCCGTTTCGCGATTATTTTATTGCTTTGCATAAAATTTCAACAAATAATTAAGGTAAATATGTCAGTTGAAGGGAAAAACAGGGTGATGACCACCCACAGGCTTCTCGAGATGAAGAGGGCAGGTGAAAAAATAGCTATGATCACCGCCTATGATTATACTATGGCAAGTATTGTCAATGAGGCAAATATCGATATTATCCTGGTGGGCGACTCAGCAGCAAATGTGATGGCAGGTCACGAGACAACACTTCCAATCACCATCGATCAGATGATCTACCACGCGCAGAGTGTCATGCGTGCAGTAAAAAATCCCCTTGTGGTGGTGGATATGCCTTTCGGTACTTATCAAGGCAACTCAAAATTTGCTTTGAGCAATGCAATCCGAATCATGAAAGAGTCTGAGGCAGATGCAGTTAAGCTTGAAGGTGGTCAGGAGGTGCTTGAGTCTATCGAGAGGATCCTGTGTGCCGGCATACCTGTGATGGGGCATCTCGGATTGACCCCCCAGTCTATCCATAAGTTCGGTACATACGCAGTGCGTGCCAAAGAGGAGGCAGAGGCTGCCAAATTGATAGAGGATGCCATTGCCCTTGAAGAGGCCGGCTGCTTTGCGCTGGTGCTGGAGAAGATCCCTGCTGAGCTTGGCAAGAAGGTGGCAGAGAGGCTGACAATCCCTGTAATCGGTATCGGAGCCGGGAGACACGTGGACGGTCAGGTGCTTGTAATGCACGATATGCTCGGTTTGACCAACAATTTCTCCCCCAAATTCCTCCGCCGCTATGCCAATTTGCACGATGAGTGCCTGAAGGCATTTTCACAGTATGTGGATGATGTGAAGAATCACGATTTCCCTAACGACAAAGAGCAATATTAATGTCTGGTTTTTACCGTACCATGGACCCTCAGGAGTATGAGGATATAACATCGCGTATCCTTTATGAGGATAACCATCTGCTGGTTTTCAATAAGAGATCAGGTGAGATTGTCCAGGGGGACAAGACAGGTGATGAGCCACTGTCAGATACACTCAAGGCGTATGTGGCACAGAGGGATTCCAAGCCAGGGCAGGTCTTCATGGGGGTTCCCCACAGACTTGACCGTCCTGTAAGCGGTGTGGTGATATTTGCAAAGACATCCAAGGCTCTGGAGAGGCTCAATGAGATGTTCCGTTCAGAGGGGGATAAGATACAAAAGAGATATCGTGCATTGGTGGAAAAATGCCCTGAACCTGCTGAAGGTGAGCTTGTCCACTATTTGCTCCGCAATGAAAAACAGAACAAATCCTATGCGTATCCCCAGCCCAGAAATGGGGCAAAGGAGTCAAGGCTCAGATACAGGCTTGTACACCCTACGATAAATTATTTTCTGGTGGAGGTGGAGCTCCTCACAGGGCGTCATCATCAAATAAGGTGTCAGCTTTCAACCATCGGTTCAGTGATTAAAGGTGATCTTAAGTATGGGGCACGCAGGTCCAATAGGGATGGAGGTATTTCACTGCATGCATACAGTGTGTCGTTTATCCATCCTGTGAAGAAGGAGAGGGTGGAGGTTATTGCCCATCACCCGCTTTACGAATAGAATTTCTTATCTCTGTGGATGAAATATTGTATAGAGGTGCGTTGCTCAGGTAACGCACTTTTTTTGTCTTTGGCATTGAATCATATTGCTCGCAGAGCTGGGAATCATCTATTCCTCCCCTTGGATATACCCACACCTCAAACTCGTGAAGCAGTTCGTCCCATTTATACCACTTTTCGATAATCCTGATATTGTCTCCACCAATGATGAGGATGTGCTCATTTTCAGGCTCTTCCTCCCTGATGTGGCGGAGGGTGTTGATGGTGTATAGGGGGGATGGGAGGTGAAACTCCACATCTGAGACGGCTATTTTGGCTTTGAGCTCTTCAGACAAAGGGAGTTCTGATACCTCTTTAGTTGTCTGCGCCAGCCTCTCTGTAGGGTCAGCAATGATGCTGGCATCCTTAAGTGGGTTCTTCGGGGATACAATCAGGCGCACCTGATCAATATCGCATTGCTCCAAAAGGAAACGGGCGATGTTCAGGTGTCCGAAGTGGATCGGGTTAAATGAACCGAAGAAGAGGGCGCAGCGCATATCTATTTGTTTAGAACGAATTTATCTACAAGTGATTCTGCTTCTGACAATGAATCGGACAGAATGTCATTTACGAGTACTACATCGAAATATTTTTCATAGGTAAGTTCCTCCTCTGCTTTGGCTACCCTCTTTTCGATAGCCTCAGGTGTGTCGGTGCCACGTCCGATGAGTCTGCGGCGGAGCTCCTCTACGCAAGGTGGCTTCACAAAAACTGCCAGGGCTGTATCTCCAAAAATCTTTTTAAGGTTTACTCCACCTTTGACATCGATATCGAAGAGGATGGTGTGCCCTTTGGCCCAAATCCTGTCAATTTCGCTGCGGAGAGTGCCGTAGTATGACCCTTTGTACACCTCTTCCCACTCTACGAAGGCATCCTCTTTTATGAGCTTTTCAAACTCCTCAGATGAGTAGAAGTAGTACTCCTTGCCGTGTTGTTCCTGTCCTCTTGGTGCCCTGGATGTGGCTGAAATTGAGAACTCAAGAAAAGGATATTTCTGAAGAAGATGTCCTACAATAGTGCTTTTGCCCGATCCGGAAGGGGCTGAGAAGATGATAATTTTGCTCATAAATTTTCTATATATGTCGGCAAAATTATCTATTTTTGCGCGATTTTTGACAAAAAGGGAATTATAAATTTATAACAATACAGATAATATGGTATCTTACAAAGATTTAGGCTTGGTAAACACCAGAGAGATGTTTGCCAAAGCAGTAGAGGGTGGATATGCAATTCCTGCCTTCAACTTCAATAACATGGAGCAGATGCAGGCTATTATCAAAGCCGCAGTTGAGACAAAATCTCCAGTTATCCTTCAAGTATCAAAAGGTGCTCGTCAATATGCTAACGCAACTCTTCTCCGCTATATGGCACAGGGTGCTGTAGAGTATGCAAAAGAGCTTGGTTGTGAAAATCCTCAGATCGTTCTTCACCTTGACCACGGTGATACATTTGAGACTTGCAAAAGCTGTATTGACTCAGGTTTCTCATCAGTTATGATCGACGGTTCACACCTTTCATACGAGGAGAACGTGGCTCTTACCAAGAAAGTGGTAGAGTATGCACACCAGTTTGACGTAACTGTTGAGGGTGAGCTTGGTGTATTGGCAGGTGTTGAGGATGAGGTATCTTCAGACCACCATACTTACACTAACCCTGAGGAGGTAATTGACTTCGCTACCCGTACAGGTTGCGACTCTCTTGCCATCTCTATCGGTACTTCTCACGGTGCTTACAAATTTACCCCTGAGCAATGTACTATCGATCCTCAGACAGGCAAGATGGTTCCTCCTCCACTTGCATTTGACGTATTGAAGGCTGTTGAGGAGAAACTTCCAGGTTTCCCTATCGTACTTCACGGCTCATCTTCAGTTCCTGAGGAGGAGGTTGCAACTATCAACCAGTACGGTGGTGCACTTAAAGCTGCTATCGGTATTCCTGAGGAGTGGTTGCGCGAGTCTGCAAAATCTGCAGTTTGCAAAATCAATATCGACTCAGACTCACGTCTGGCAATGACTGCTGCTATCCGCAAAACTTTTGCTGAGAAACCTGCAGAGTTCGACCCACGTAAATATCTTGGTCCTGCAAGAGACAATATGGAGAAACTTTACAAGCACAAAATCATCAACGTGCTTGGCTCAAATGACAAACTATAATAGAAATTTTTATAGACTGTGGAAGATGTCATCCAATCGGGTGGCATCTTTTTTTTGATCAATATGGAGGTGTGACAAAATGGCGGATAACCTTTGTGGCAAACATTTTGTTTTTAACTTTGCACGCGATTTTTTAAGGTAAAAATGATGAAAGAGAAAACAGATAAAAAAGAGAGTGCCAAAAAGTCTGAAAAGATTGACAAACTGAAGGAATTCGAGGTGAAATTTTCTGAGATGGAGACCAAGTGTGAGGAGTTGGAGGCTAAGGTGGCAGAATCGGAGAAGAAGGTGGCAGAGGCCACCGACAAATATGTGAGGATGGCTGCTGAGTTTGACAATTATCGCCGCAGGACTGCCAAAGAGAAGCTGGAGCTGGTAAGTACAGCCGGAGAAGATGTGATCAAGGGGCTGCTCCCGATACTTGATGATTGTGAGAGGGCATTGAATATGCTGAAAGGTGCAAATGCCGATGAGTCTGCCATCGAAGGCACGGAACTTATTCTTAACAAGCTTTTTGGTTATCTGAAGACCAAAGGTGTAGAGAAGATTGAAGCTGTAGGGAAAGAGCTTGATACAGATTTTCATGAAGCTGTCGCACAGTTCCCTGTAGATGATCCGGAAAAGAAAAACAAAATTATAGATGTTGTGCAGCAAGGTTATATGTTGCATGAGAAAGTTATACGCTACGCAAAAGTGGTAGTGGGAATTTAGCATATGGCAGAAAAAAGAGATTATTACGAGGTATTGGGTGTCAGTAAAGGCTCAACACCGGAAGAGATAAAGAAGGCCTACAGAAAATTGGCCATGAAGTATCACCCGGACAAAAATCCAGGTGATGCGGAGGCTGAAGAAAAATTCAAGGAGGCGGCAGAGGCTTACGATGTCCTCAGTAATCCTGAGAAAAAGCAGCGCTATGACCAGTTCGGTCATGCCGGAATGGGTGGCGCAGCTGGTGGCGGTTACGGAGGTTTCTCCAATATGGAAGATATTTTCAGTGCATTCGGTGATATTTTCGGCGGAGGTTTCGGTGGCGGTTTTGGTGGTTTTGGTGGCTTTGGCGGCGGTGCTTCGAGAGGCAGGAGGGTAGCCAAAGGATCCAATATCAGAATCAAAATCAAGCTCACTCTGGATGAAATAGTCCATGGCGTAGAGAAAAAAATCAAGATTGACAAGCAGGTCAAATGTCATAAATGTAGTGGAAAAGGTGCCGAGTCGGAGGCAGATATCAAGACGTGTAATACTTGTCACGGTACCGGTATGGTGACCAAGGTGGTGAATTCATTTCTGGGCCAGATGCAGACATCTTCTCCATGTCCTACTTGCGGCGGTGAGGGAAAAGTGATATCAAAACCTTGTTCATACTGTCATGGCAGTGGGTTGGAGAAGAAAGCAGAAGAGATTTCTTTCAAGATACCTGCAGGAGTAGTGGAGGGTATGCAGCTTACAGTACAGGGCAAAGGAAATGCAGCCAAGGGTGATGGTGTAAATGGTGACTTGCTTGTGCTTATCAGTGAAGAGCCACATCCTGAACTTCAGCGTGACGGTAACGATCTTATCTATTCGCTGTTTGTCTCTGTTCCTGATGCTATTCTTGGATGTACTGCAGAAATCCCTTCAGTAGATGGAAAGCTGAGAATCAAGATAGAACCTGGTACACAGTCGGGTAAAATTCTGAGACTGAGAGGAAAAGGTGTTCCTGATGTGAATGGCTATGGTACTGGGGATCTTTTGGTCTATATTCAGGTGTGGATACCTAAAAAAGTGGATAAAGCTGAGAAGGAGATTCTTGAAAAGATCCAGGAATCCAAGAACTTCCAGCCGGCGCCTACCAAGGATGATAAAAATTTCTTCGAAAGGCTAAAAAAAATGTTCAGTTAGCAGATGCTTAAAATATTGGTATTCACTTTATTTATGGCAATAGGCTTTTCTCGCGGTGAAGATTCCGGGGAAAAGTCTTTGCCACTTAATGTAAAACCTTCATTTGCCGGAACATATGGAGAACTCAGAAGTGGAAGGTTTCATGCCGGACTGGATTTCAGAGTAGGGGGTGTGGTGGGAGAACCCATCTATGTGATAGATGACGGCTATATTTCCAGGATTACAGTCTCCTCTACAGGTTATGGCAACGGTCTGTATGTTACCCATCCTGATGGAACCACCTCCATCTATGGTCATATGCACGAATTTGCACCGGAGATAGCTTCGATGGTCCAAAAGAGACAGTATGAAACCGAGAGCTTCAATGTTAATTTGACTATTGATCCGGAGGTTTTCCCTGTGGAAAAAGGGCAGTATCTGGGCACTGTGGGCAATTCTGGTTCCTCGGCAGCGCCCCATTTGCATTTTGAGGTGAGAAATCCTGATGGCTCTGCACCCATAAATGTCATTTCAGCCGGTTATTTTGAGCATAATGATGATGTTCCACCCGTAATACAGAAGATCAATTTCTACTCATACGAGGACTCTACAGGTCTGGTGCAGAGTGATTTGATAAAGAGTTTTAAGGGGAGTTCCTCAAAATCATTTAAGGTGAGTGACAGGTTTTATGTGGCGGTGGATGCTCATGACAGGCAGAGTGGTACTCCGGGCAAACTGGGGATAGAGGCATTTGAGTTTTTTCTTGATGGGGAGAGTGTCTATAGATTTGAACTGGGGGAGTATACATACAAGGAGCAGGAGACATTCAATAGCCTTATTGACTATAGGGAGCTGGTGAGGTCGCGCTCTGTCATGGTGAAGAGTCTGGTGGAGCCTGGTAACGGGTTCCGGAATAAGATTGCTTCGTCCAATAATGGGGTGTTCACTCTGGAAGATGACGAAGTGCATTCTGTGAAGGTGGTAGTGGAGGATTTGTCAGGAAATAAGAAAGTTGCTAACTTTAAGGTCAAAAGGGGAAGATGTGCTGCAGAGGATACATTAGGGTATGATAGAGCATTGCCCTGGTTTGCGCCATATGCCTATGCTAAGGATGGTGTCAAGGTCTCATTGCCAGTGATGTCACTTTTCAGAAGCGAAGCTATAAGGATTGATACGCTGGATGTACGTGGGGAGTTCTATTCAAAAGTGTGGCAGGTGCATACGCCGGAGGTT
>JAZRHK010000197.1:0-2540 GCA_045644725.1 Candidatus Coprenecus sp.
TATATCTGACAGGCCACATCACAGCTCTGGCATCAGATCAGAGCAGTCCAAGTCATCCGATTATCACTGAGGATGACGGAATCCCAGATGATTTACATGAGATTTTTGAAAAAGTGGCAGCAGAATATGATCTCTGCCCGGAGCTCCTTGAGGCAATGGCCTACCGGGAGTCGAGGTTCATTCCGACAGTAAAGAGTGGCAACCACTACGGACTTATGCAGATAAACGTAAAAGTCCATGCTGACAGGATAAATAAATTTGGCTGGACCTCTGAGGATATGTATGACCCTGAGAAAAACATCACAGTGGCAGCAGATCTCCTGTCAGAGCTGTTTGAGACCTATGGAGATGATGATCCTGTTATCCTGGGCATTTATTCCGGCAACTGGAAAGCAGTGAGCTATTTCAAAGAGACCGGGATCATGTGCTCATACATGGCAGATGTCCTGAGCCGGAGCGCAGTATACGAGCGCCTCCATGGAAAATAGGACAAAAGAAAAGACTTGAGACTGTGGGGTCAGCTCAAGTCTGTTGGGGGGAGTAGTTCCACAATTGTATGAAACTATATTGCTTTGCTGATTTAATTATATCACGAGACTCCCAGCGCTCAATAAAATACCCGAAAAATATGGCTTTAAAGCAAAGATTAAAATATTAACTTTATTGACCGGGGCACGAGTTAATAAAAAAGTGACATGGGAGTCATTTATGTATATGATGCATCAATATTGGATGGGGAGATATGTATACGTGAAAGCATACACTCCCAAAGCATTTGGAGCTCCGCTCAAGTCGAGGATGAAAAAGATGAGGGAGACTCCTGAGGCCATGAAAAAGTACAACAACCAGAAGCGATCAGAAAAGCTGCAGATGCTGATCCTCACCAATTTTGACAAGGGATATCACGTAACCCTGGACTATCCCAAGGGGCAAAAGCCTGAGACCTATGAGCAGGCAGAAAAGAACCTCACAACAACTCTATACAAGGTCAGCCGGAGACTCAAAAAGCAGGGTAAAAAATTCAAGTACCTCGCAGTGACAGAGAGAGGCAAAAGGGCAGCAGCTCTCCATCATCACCTGATCATTGAACATGACCAGGACATTCTCCATGAGCTCCTTGAGACCTGGGGCCAGCACGTCCACATCAGTGTTATGTATGAGGAGGGGCAGTACAAAGACCTGGCTGATTATTTCATCAAAATGGAGACCAAAGAGGAGCAGACCAAAGGCAAGAGCAAGTATCACCGCAGCCGGAACCTGGACAAACCTGTTGAGAGAAAACTCATGATCACAGGAGAGCTCCGGGATGAGCCATTTGTCCCCAAGGGTTTTGAGCTCATGGATGGCAGCCTCATAAATGGTCAAAATGACATGATCGGGATCCGTTATCAGCACTATATGCTCAGGAGACTCCCTGAGGCAGAGGCTCCAAGGCAGGAAAAAGAGGAGGCTAAGTGTATAAAAAGGGGATCCATCTGGAGGAGGCTCAAAAATAAACTATTCGGGAGGAAAAAATGAGGATCGAGGTGTACATACTCTGCAATAGATATCCAATGATCCAGCGTACCGCAACAGCCAGATGGATAGTGGCAGCATTTGACGGAGACAACCTCTCTCCTGTCCTCATCTGGAAACGTGACGGAGTGGTGGTATCATCAAGATCCACCAACAAGAGAGCATCTGTGATTGCCCTCAGGGATGCTCTCAAGAGATTCACCAAGCCTGCGATCATCAACCTCTATATCGAGGATCCTTTTGTCCGGCACATGATGCAGACCAACATGCCACACCGCTGGAGCATCAACAGATGGACCAAGTACAGATATGGACAGGACATCAAGTATGTCGAGATCTGGAAGGAGATATATGCCCTCATGAAGGGCCATGCGATCAGATACGTCTCTGCCGATCAGCTGGCAGGGCAGCAGATTATCAAACAGATGGAGGTGAAATGATGGAAGGTATCGGGACATGTCAATATTGCGGTCAGACCGCAATGATCACCACTGTGGGAGAAGTCTCACAGGCAGAGCTGGACTGTATGGCAACAGACAGATGTATGTGCCTTGAGGCAAGCTCTGAGAGGCGCAAAAAGGAGCGAAAAGAGAAGTTGAGGGAATATATCAGGAAAACATTTGATGAGCCTCTGGATAAGTTTATACACGATGCTTTTGAGCTCGTGGATGATGTGCATGTGGATGACGTGACCATAAAGATTGGATCCAGGAGCATCAAGATCTGGAGAGACTCGGATCTTTATACCCACATAAAGACAAAGCGGACAGAGGATGAGGAGTTTAAGGTGTGAATAAGAGGACCAAGGCCTGCTCCATCCAGGCAGCAGTCAAAAAAAGAGTCGAGGAGCGTGATGACGGATGCTGCATTTTCTGCGGAGTAAAAGGCAGAGGTGAGGCACATGTGATCCCCAGATCTGCAGGAGGACTGGGAGTCGAACAGAACCTCATCACAGCCTGCAGGCCCTGCCATGATGCCCTGGACAATTCACTCTCAAGACCTGTGATGCTGGAAGTGGCAAAACA
>JAZRHK010000198.1:0-5165 GCA_045644725.1 Candidatus Coprenecus sp.
ATTACAATATGAAAAAGTAGTTCACAGATGATGAAATTGTTTGTTAGGTTTTCATTCATGGCTCTGCTCCTGCTCCATACCTCATGTATGAAGTGGGAGTATGGTCTTGAAGAGGAGTTCGACACTTCGGCCTCCGGTGAAGGGCTTTTTATCTGTAATGAGGGGAACTTCCAGTATGGCAATGCCACCCTTTCTTACTATGATCCGGCTGCCAAACAGGTGCAGAACGAGATTTTCTATCGTGCCAATGCCATGAAACTCGGAGATGTGGCCCAGTCTATGATAATACGCGACGGTGTGGGTTGGGTAGTGGTCAATAATTCGCATGTGGTATTCGCTATAGATATCAACACCTTCAAGGAGGTGGGGCGTATAACAAACTTGACATCACCCCGTTATATCCATTTTATCTCAGACGAAAAGGCCTATATCACCCAGATATGGGACAATAGAATCTTCATAGTAAATCCCAAACGCTACGAGATTACCGGATATATCGAAGTTCCGGATATGACTATGGAGAGCGGTTCGACAGAGCAGATGGTGCAGTATGGGAAATATCTATATGTTAACTGCTGGTCCTATCAGAACCGCATCCTGAAAATAGATACAGAGACCGATCAGGTGGTCGGTGAACTGGTGGTGGGGATTCAGCCTACATCTTTGGTTATGGACTGTAACAACAAACTCTGGACAGTTACCGACGGTGGCTACGAAGGGTCCCCATATGGACACGAAGCACCTTCGCTATATCGTATTGATGCGGAGACCTTCACCATCGAAAAGCAGTTTAAGTTCGAGTTTGGGGACTGGCCATCAGAGGTCCAGTTAAATGGGACAAAGGACAAAATCTATTGGCTGAACGACGATGTCTGGGAGATGGATGTCACTGCTGACAGAGTCCCTGTCCGCCCGTTTCTCCCATACAACGGCACACTTTACTATGGACTCACCATATGCCCCCGTACCGGTGATGTCTATATTGCAGATGCTATCGATTATGTGCAGCAGGGGATGGTCTACAGGTATTCTTCATCGGGAGAGTTAATCGATGAATTTTATGTGGGAGTTATCCCGGGGGCATTTTGCTGGAAATAAGTGGGAAATCTTGTTATGAAAAAATATCTTTTGTTATTGCCTTTGGCAATGTTTTTTACCACTTTCGCCTATGGTCAGGGGAAGGTTAACAATATCCCCCCGGCGGTGGTCTATGGTAATCGTCCGATGAAAGAGATAGGGGTGCAGCAGACCAAGCTCGATTCGCTGCAGCTGAAGGAGAATATCGCCCTTTCGATGGCAGATGTCCTCACATTCAACTCCTCCATTTTCGTAAAGAACTATGGGCGTGCCACCCTCTCCACAGTGGCGTTCAGAGGCACCTCCCCATCCCACACCCAGGTCTCCTGGAATGGGATGAAGATCAATAACCCTATGCTCGGTATGACCGACTTCTCGATGATCCCTTCATATTTCATCGATGATGCCTCACTCCTTCACGGCACATCTTCGGTCAATGAGACAGGTGGAGGCCTCGGCGGGGCAGTGAAACTCTCATCCCGCCCAGCTCAGAACGAAGGGTTCGGTCTGCAATATGTGCAAGGGGTGGGCTCCTTCAAGACATTTGACGAGTTTCTCCGTCTAACCTGGGGTGATGAACATTGGCAGACATCTACCCGTGCAGTCTACTCCTCTTCTCCTAACGAGTTCGAGTACCGCAATCACGACAAGAAGGTAAATGTCTACGATGAGGATATGAACATCATTGACCAGTATTACCCTATAGAGAAGAACAAGAGCGGATCGTTCAAGGACCTCCACCTTCTCCAGGAGGTTTGCTACAATACAGGTCGAGGGGACCGCTTCGGACTCAATGGGTGGTATATAAATTCAAACAGGGAGCTCCCTATGCTTACTGTAGATCATGGAGAGGATACCGATTTTGAGAACCGGCAGAGGGAGCAGACTTTCAGAGGGGTCATCTCCTGGGATCATCTCGATGACGGATGGAAGATGGGTGCAAAAGGGGGGTATATCTACACCTGGATGGCGTACGACTACAAAAGGGATGTCGGCAACGGGAATATGGCCCACATGACCCAGTCACGAAGCGAAATAAACACCATATACGGCCAGGCAGACGGGGAGTATTACATAGATAAGGAGTGGCTCTTTACAGCCAATCTCTCTGCCCATCAGCACTTTGTGGAGAGCCGTGACAAAAATATCATCCGTCAGGATGGAAACAAGGCTGTGGTTGGCTACAAGCAGGCACGTATAGAGCTATCAGGCTCAGTCTCTGCCAAATGGAGACCCTCAGACAGATTCGGAGTATCGGCAGTAATAAGAGAAGAGCTCTGCGGAACTGAATGGACACCGGTCATTCCAGCCCTCTTTCTTGATGGAGTAATATCCAAAAAGGGAAATGTCATCGCCAAGGCATCTGTCTCAAGAAACTATAGATTTCCTACTCTGAATGACCTCTATTTCCTCCCCGGTGGAAATCCGGACCTTAAGAAGGAGAGTGGCTGGACCTATGATGCAGGGATTTCATTTTCAGTGGGTAGGGAGGGGGTATATACCCTCTCTGGCTCAGCCAACTGGTTTGATTCGTATGTGAAAGACTGGATTATATGGCTACCTACCCCAAAAGGGTTCTTCTCTCCGGACAACATAAAAGATGTTCATGCTTATGGTATCGAGTTGCAGGGTGACCTTTCGGTGGCACTGGCGCCGGAGTGGAGCCTGAAGATGGATGGCAATTTCTCCTGGACCCCATCGATCAATGTCGGTGAGCCGCGTACCCCTGCAGACCAGTCGGTGGGAAAACAGCTACCCTATGTCCCTGAGTTATCATCAACTGTCACAGGTACCATCAGCTGGAGAAGCTGGTCATTCCTCTACAAATGGTGCTACTACAGCGAGAGATTTACCATGTCGAGCAACGATGTTACATTGACAGGCAAATTGCCCCCATATTTTATGAGCAATATTACACTGGAGAAGGGACTTTCGTTCAAGTGGGCAGATATCTCACTCAAGGGTATTGTCAATAACCTTTTCGATGAGGAGTACCTCTCGGTCCTTTCGAGACCGATGCCGGGTATAAACTTTGAGATTTTTGTAGGGATTACCCCTAAATTTTAATCCCTTGCGGGAGTTGTTATTTTGTGTGTGCGAAGAATTCTTTCAAGAGTTCCGGAGTACACTCGATGGCGTCACCACCGTGCTTTTGGTCGGGACAGTATTTATATTTGATGTCTACACCTTGCTTCACAAGTTCGTCCACTCGTGCGGTGCAGTCGCCTTCGCTTGCAGTACTGAAAAAATACACCGGAATGCTCACCGGTCTGGGGCTCGAACACGACATCGATATTGCAGCGGCAAATACATCGGGGTGCATCTCGGCATAATCCCAAGCACCACGGCCTCCGTCAGATGACCCTGTTACATAAACTCTGGTGGTATCAATGAGCCCCTTGTCAGCATAGTCATCGATGATGTGCTTCACATCATCATAACAATCTATCCATTTGATGGTTTCCGGAAGGTTTGCTTTGTAGCAAACAGGAAACAGAGCAATAGCCTTGGTCCCGCTATCTTTCAAGTATTGCAGAATATATTCGTCGGCATCACAACAATCGAAATGATTTGGGTGATAGAACATATCGTGTTTTGGACGATCATGCACCCCACCATGGAGCCAAAGCCATAAAATAGCTTTACCCGGCTTGTCAGCATTGATATACACCACTTTGCAAGGCACATTGTAAGTAAATTCCCCTTCTGGTAAAATCACTTCACTTTCTTTCTCATTGCATTTGCTGTTGCCACACGCTGCCAATAGCAACGCCACAGCTACCAAATAAAGATACCTCATAATATTTACGCAAGTTTTAGATAATTTGAGTAAAGTTAACAAATCCTATACATAAACATAGAATTATTTACATCTTTCCAGAGAAATATGTACAAAAAGTGAAGGATCCCTTTTACTGTAATGGTGCCACTGGAAGAATACTTATAGGTTAGCCATAAAGCAAAACTAATATGATATCCTAGTTGAAAACTTAACTTATAAGTTAAGTGAAAATTGCGAAAATGCTTTGTGCTCGGTAAACGGTAAATCGCCGTGTAGCGAAGCCAATGCCAGTCATTGCTAACGGTTCGGAGATTAAGGTTCTGAAGGCCTAAGCACCCGCGCTTGATAGCGGGGTCGTGAGCGATTAGTGAACACTCTGTGAGTGTTCACAGCGAGCAGCCGCGTCAGCGGTGGTGGGAGTGAGCGCAGCAAAGGCACAGAAGAACAAAGCCAAGTCCATCAAGGACAAGCAAGAGCAACCAAAGGATAACCCAAACAAGAAATCAAAACCATGAGCCTATGGCAAGTATCAAGGTAAAGTTTCGACCCTCGACAACTGCGAACAAGGAGGGAATAATCTATTATCAAATCATTCAGAATCGTGTAATCCGTCAGTTAAAGTCGGATTACCGACTCTTTATGCACGAGTGGAATAAGTATAACAATGTAATAATCGCCACCAATAATAGCCGACTGAACTATCTTCAATCTGTAGAGGAGCGCATGGATTGGGATATTAAGCGACTGCAATCCATCATTAACAAATTAGAAAATAAGCGAGTAATGTACACAGCCGATGATATTATCTCAACCTTTCAAAAGCAAGCCAATGAGCAATCGTTATTCAACTTTATGCAGGGTGTTATTGCTCAATTACAACAGATGGGCAAGCAACGCACATCGGAAACCTACCGTTGCACGCTCAAAAGTTTTATGCAGTTCAGGGAGGATAAAGATGTGCTATTGGAAGATATTGATTCGGATTTAATGCTGATGTATGAGGCTTATTTGCGTAACAAAGGACTGACAAAGAACAGCACCTCGTTCTATATGCGAATACTCCGAGCTGTCTATAATCGTGCAGTTGAAAAGGATTTGACCACCAATCGAAACCCTTTCAAACATGTTTATACGGGTATTGACAAGACCATTAAACGAGCCATTCCATTAAAGGCAATCAAGCAGATTAAGAACCTCGACTTGTCATTGCAACCATCGTTGGATTTCGCAAGGGATATGTTTCTCTTCTCGTTCTACACTCGTGGAATGTCATTTATAGATATGGCATATCTCAAGAAGAAAGATC
>JAZRHK010000199.1:0-30463 GCA_045644725.1 Candidatus Coprenecus sp.
CGCAGTGACGGAGGGGGTAAACTTATCTCCACAAAAAAAGCCCAGCCGAACGGCTGAGCTTTTTTTGTGGAGATGGGCGGGCTCGAACCGCCGTCCAAACATAGCACCCAAAGGCTTTCTACACGCTTATTCCTTTAGTGGTTGTCGGGGCAAGGCTGCTAAAGGACAAACTACCTTACCCTTATTCTCTGAGTCTTAGGATACCTTAGAGAAATCAGTATCCGCATTCCGCTTGGATGATACCCCTGGAGCCGGCCATAGCAGACTTAAAGTCCGGCGGGATACTCGTCGTCGCCGCAGCCTTGGCGGCGAGGATTAAGGTAGTGTGCTTGGCAGACTACGCAGCGAGTGCATAAGATTCGTTGCCATTTATAGGCTTGTAGTCTGAGATTAGCGAGCAAGGCTACGACGCTCGACGTGCTTACCTTCCGATGTCTTATGCTGTCAAATCCAAAACATCCCCAGGTTATTTCAGGCTGCAAAGATAACAAAATCTATTTATTTCTATCAGGATATGCTATCCTTGCATGATACATCTGCATAAGTTGTGCCTTAAACATCTCTTTCACTGTATTTATCTCTTTAATAGAGATCTCTGCCTCTACAAGCTGATCTTCAGCCAATCTGGCAGCGATAATTTTCTCCACAAGTGCAGAGATGCTCTCTTCTGTATACTCCTGAAGCGATCTCGATGCCGCCTCCACTGCATCCGCCATAAGGACCACTACCTGCTCTTTGGTATGTGGATAATTGCCGTGATATGTAAATGCCTCCTTATCTTCCGGATCTCCTCCATTATTGCAATATACATTATAGAAATAGAGCGTCTGGCTCTTGGCGTGATGTGTCCTGATGAACTCAATCACCACCTCCGGAAGATTTGCTTTCTTGGCAAGTTCCACACCATCATCCACGTGCCTTATTATCTGTTTCGCACTCTCCATTGGGGTAAGCCCCTTATGATAATTGATGCCCGGTGCCTGGTTCTCAACGAAGCACTGAGGATTCTTTATCTTACCTATATCATGGTATAGAGCCCCCACCCTTGCCAATATATCATTTCCACCTATCTCACGCACAGCTGCAGCTGCCAGATTTGCCACCTGAAGTGAGTGCTGGAACGATCCTGGAGCCACCTCTGAAAGCTGTTGCAGGAGTTTTGAATTGGTATCAGCAAGCTCCTTGAGGGTAGATATGGAGACAAACTTGAATATCTTTTCGAAAAGGAATACTAAAGGATATGCAAATACCACCAAAAAAGAGTTTATAGCCAGATATGCCAGGATTTTGGGATCAAATGTAGACAATGTCCCATTGGTCAGAAGCCTGAACGCAATGTATATAACTATCAGTCCCAGGAAGATGAAAAGCGCATTGACAAACTGCAGCCACCCTTTTCCAAAATGCTTGTAGGAAACAAACAGTGCAGTTCCAGCAGCCAGGTTCATAAAGAAAAGCTCCATACCGTCCGACGATATAAGGAAAAGAGGGAGAAGAACCAGAGCATACATCGGAAACGCAAACGAGTTCTTGAAAAATGCCAGCAGATAGAGCGCAAAAACAGAATAAGGGACCAGATAAAGCAACTGGACATCATGCTCGCTGATAAAAGTGGTAATGAAGATTACCATAGCAAACAGGAGCAATATGAAAGAGTACCTGTTGAACCCTTTGAAAACCCATATATTGGTAAAGTATATAGTGGCAAAGAGCATTGCCAATACCATAGCAAATACGATAAACCTACCCAACACCAATCCTCCCACATGTCCTGTTCTGGATATAGAGATCTCGTACTCAGCCTTATACGACTCCAGAAGCTGATACACATCCGAAGTTACTATTTCTCCCTCAGACACTATCAGCTCTCCAGTATAGACCATCCCTTTGGTAGGGGAGATATAATCTATAGCCTGCAAATGGAGCTGTTCAGTCTTTTTCTGGTCAAAAAGGAGGTTTGGAACAATATACTGGCTGATCCTCACTGCGTCAAATAGGGAGTCCGTATCCTGGAAAGGGAAGTCCAACGTCATCCTATATTCCAGAAAATCATAAGCATACTTTACATCAAAAACCTCTTTTTCAGGTATCTCTACAGCCCTCTTGTTCTTCTCCACAATAATCAACCCCTTTTCATTTCCACCATGGGAATAATCTGAAATTATCCCCCTCTTGTACAGATTGGAAAAATTCTCATACAAAGCAACCAGATATTCTGAATCCACATGTGAACCGGACAGCCTTTCTGACAATGCTTCATGCTGGAGACTCTCTATTTTGGAATCATAGTTGTAATACTTCACCACATTAAGAGCCTTCTCTCTCCTCTCCTCTATCAGCTCTTCATCCGTCTTGAGAATCGGGAAATCCACAGGAGCTATCAGGGTCTCATACAACCACGGTTTACCCACCTGGTAGTGATAGTTGAAACGCCCTGAAATTGGAGTAAACAACACCGTGATCAAAAGGACGACAACGAACGATATATAAATTCTCCTATTTTTAAGAAATTTAATTCCTTCCATAATGCCATTTTTACTAATTTTGTAAAGATATATAAAAACGGACAAAAATGAGAAAATCTGTCATTTTATTCACTCTTTTGGCTGTTCTGACAGCATGCAACACAAAAAATGAAGTAACCAGAATCATAATCCCATCAGACAATCTCCACTGCGATGACACCTGTCTGGTATTCACACCAAACACACCTGCCAAATTCGAAAAGACCCCTACCCTCTTCCTCCTTCACGGATGGTCGGGCTGCTATAAAAACTGGAGCGACAAATACGATCTTCAGGAGATCAGCGACAGAACAGGCTTCAGAATCATCACCCCTGACGGATTCTACAACAGCTGGTATGTCAACAGCTCCAACCCTGATGGGATGCAATACAGAAAATTCTGGGATGAAGACCTCTGGCCTCTTATGAAGGAGAAATACGAACTTGATCCTGAGTACACATTTATCACCGGTTTGAGTATGGGTGGCCACGGGGCAATGAACCTTTACCTTGATCACCCTGAAAACTACAGAAGTGCAGGAAGCATGAGCGGAGTGCTCAATATCAATGCTACAAATCTCATCGACAAATGGGTATCACAGGTACTTGGGGAATACACCCCGGAAAATACCAGATACAATGAGGAATCGGCCGTATACCGCCTTGAAAACTATGTAAATACTTATCCTCAGGCTCTTGAGAAAGTTTTGATCGTAAGCTGCGGATATGAGGATTTCTACGCTGTATGCACCAAGGAGTTTGCAGACAAATGCGAGGAGCTCAAAGTTCCACATGTAGAGCATTTGAGCAAAGCAACCCACTCATGGAAATATTGGGGATATGCACTTGAAGAGCACATCGCCCACTTCACCAAAATCCTCAACGGCGACAACCTCGGATTTTAGAAACGAGACAAATCAACCAATAAAAAAAGTCCTCAAAATTGAGGACTTTTTTTATTGTTCAAGCGTAACGCAGAAATCACCCCTTCCCTATTAAAGTGCATAAAAAGGTGGGATTTCAAGGCTTGCGAAGTGCTAAAAACCGGAGCATACTGATGTATGTGAGGATTTTGAGCACGAGCGTAACGCAGAAATCACCCTTTTTATGTGCTTTACGCGTCGATATTTGCATATTTGGCATTCGCCTCAATAAACTCCCTTCTTGGCGGAACATCGTCACCCATAAGCATTGAGAATACTCTATCTGCTTCAGCTGCATTCTCTATGGTAACTTGTCTGAGAAGTCGTCTGTCAGGATCCATAGTAGTATCCTTGAGCTGGTCAGCATTCATCTCTCCAAGACCTTTGTATCTCTGAACATTAACACTCTTCTCATTTCCTTTTCCGAGTTCTGCAATTGCAGCCTTTCTCTCCTCTTCTGTCCAGCAATAAATCTCATCCTTGCCCCTCTTCACACGATATAGAGGTGGTGTGGCGATATAGATATATCCCTTCTGAATAAGCTCCTGCATATATCTGAAGAAGAATGTAAGGATTAGTGTAGTAATGTGGCTTCCGTCCACGTCGGCATCGGTCATGATGATGACTTTATGATAACGGAGTTTGGAGATATTAAGGGCCTTGCTATCCTCCTCTGTACCAATGGTAACACCCAAAGCAGTATAGATGTTACGGATAGACTCACTTTCCCATATTCTGTGCTCCATAGCCTTCTCCACGTTAAGAATCTTACCCCTTAAAGGGAGAATAGCCTGGAATGTTCTGTCGCGTCCAGTCTTCGCTGTACCTCCCGCAGAGTCACCCTCCACAAGGAACAATTCACATTTTGCAGGATCCCTATCAGAGCAGTCAGCCAATTTACCAGGAAGGCCGGCACCTGACATCACTGTCTTCCTTTGTACAAGGTCTCTAGCCTTACGTGCTGCATGACGGGCAGTAGCTGCAAGGATAACTTTCTCTACAATACTCTTGGCGTCTTTTGGATTTTCCTCAAGATATGTCTCCAATGCACCTTTAGTAGCCTGAGAAACAGCAGCATCCACTTCGCTGTTACCGAGTTTGGTCTTGGTCTGACCCTCAAACTGTGGTTCAGCTACCTTTACAGAGATTACAGCTGTAAGACCCTCGCGGAAGTCAGATGCATCAAGATCAAATTTCAGTTTGGCAAGCATACCATTTTTCTCGGCATATGCCTTAAGCGTAGTGGTAAGCCCCCTTTTGAAACCTGTCAGGTGGGTACCACCTTCTATAGTATTGATATTGTTTACATAAGAGTGTATATTTTCCCTAAAGCCGTTATTGTATTGCATTGCAATCTCAATAGGAATACCACCTTTATCAGTTTCAAGGTATATAGGAGCTTCTGTAAGTTTCTCATTTGAACCGTCAAGATAGGTAACAAACTCCATCAGACCCTTTTCTGAGTAATACTCCTCGTATTTCTCTGCTGGAGTCTGCACACCCTCTGCGCCATCTTCAGAAACAGGCTCCATCATATATGAACGGGTATCTCTCAATGTCAGTTTGACACCTTTGTTCAAGTAGGCCAACTCCCTAAGTCTGGCTGACAGAACAGAATAACTATATTCGGTAGTGGTTGTAAAGATCTCTCCATCGGGTTTGAAGGTAATGATGGTACCGGTCTTGTCAGACTCACCTACGACATGAACAGGTGCCATAGGGACACCTCTTGAAAACTCCTGTACAAATATTTTTCCCTCTCTATGAATTTCAGCTTTCAGATAGGTAGACAGTGCATTCACGCACGATACACCCACACCATGAAGACCACCTGACACTTTATAGCTGTCCTTGCTGAATTTACCACCGGCATGAAGAACGGTCAATACCACCTCCAAAGCAGATCTGCCCTCCTTTTCGTGCATACCTGTAGGGATACCACGACCATCATCAGCAACAGTTATTGAGTTATCGGGATTTATGGTTACATTGATGATTTTACAATAACCTGCAAGGGCCTCATCAATGGAGTTGTCGACTACCTCATAAACAAGGTGGTGCAAACCTCTGGCGCCAATGTCTCCGATATACATCGATGGGCGCTTTCTTACAGCTTCAAGACCTTCTAAGACTTGGATACTGTCAGCAGAATATTGGTTCTCTGCCGCTCTATTTTCATTCTCAATCATCTTCTATTATCTCGTTATTTACAAACAACAAAGATAATAAAAAAATCACAATTTAACTACCACTCCAAGGCCAAAATTTAACCCTGGCTCCACATAATCCTGAATAAAAAATATCTTATTGTTAAGGAGGTTTTTACCTTGGGCAAAGATTGACAATTTAGAGTTGATTGCATAGGTAAAATTTGCCCCCAAATCCAAAAATCCCTTATAAGAAACCCCTTTCCCTTTCATTTGACTATAGTAGTTCGCACCAACCTCTGCATATATCCTACCCTTATAGTTGTACTTGACTTTACCTTCAAAATTCATCTCTGGAACCATATATATCAGAGCATCGCCGAAATTTCTGTATTCACCCTTCAGCACTACCTCTAGAAAGTCAGTTTTCAACATCATATCTGCCGATGCCTTCCACTCATTTACCCCCTCTGTTACATACACTCTCTGCAAATCATGAACTCCATAAAAAGAGACAAATTGGGCATGATAGACATACCCTCCTTCGATATTGTATCCAAACACATCCTTCACCACACCCGAGAGACCCAATATGGTCCTGACCGGAATATATACATTCTCCACCTTATCCACATCTATCCATGGATTCATATTAAGCATGTCGTACGCACTGTAGAACTTATTCTCCCCATCCACTTTCAATTTCAGCCACAGGCTGTTTTTTACCGCTTCAAAACTAAAATTCACTTTGGGATACAACTTCCCAAAACCACTATCTCCATCTATTTTACTGTACATTACCCCCATAGACAAGCCTGCAGAGAGATTTATTCTCGGACGCACAAACATATATTGAGGGACTATCTGCACAATACCATTGGTAAGAATAACCTCAGAGCCATAGTTTTGATTGAAGAGCCTGGTTGTATAAATACTCTGATTCCAATCTACACCTAAATTGATTCTATGGCTTCCTTTTACTCTTAGGCCCAAATCAAGAGATGCATCCATCTTGTTCTCCTTTGCAGAATGCTGACTTTCAGTATATACATATCCTAAATTAAGATTGTAGTAGAAAGAGTTCCTGTCTGGATTCAGAGATCTAAGCAACACTTTTCCTCCAGCACTTTGTGTATTCTGGGCTCCATGATTATAACTTGAAGATTTATTGAACAAGTGATAATCGTACTTATAGAAACCATCCACCCTCAACTCACCTTTTGACCAGTTGTATCCATATCCCATTCCACCTTTGGTCCTACTTCTGTTTACCGGTCCACCAACCAAGTCATTATTGCCCCAAAATGAGTCATGGTTTCCGTACAACACCAAAGAATTTCCGCTTCCAAGTCTCGGCTGTATGTAGAGATCTGCCATCGGCATCCATGGGTAAGAAACAGCTCCCCTAAAAAATATAAAAGGATATCTTACATCTCCCTTTTTCTGAAGGCGGATACCTTCTACTGGCGAAAACTCATACAAATCCTTATAAGGTCTATCAAAAGCAGAATAATCAAATTTCAGGTTGAATTTAAGCAGCGTGTCAGAATATGATGTCCTGAACTTTGATTTCTGGACATCATCCATTTTACCTTCATACTCCTTGGTAATGGTAACTGTAGATTTGAAGTTCTCCTGACCTTGCGCCGTATACCTGCCCAAAATGACAAACAGCGCTATCAATAAAATATATGTCTTATTCATTTTCCCTTAGTTTAGACAATCTCATTTCCACTTGTTCTATCACATCATCATGTTCCCGTGATGGTTCGTACCCATCCTTTACACTCTCAAATGTAGCCTTTGCCTGCTCCCATTCATCTCTCTCTGCAAAAGAATCACCTAGAACGATGAAGCTCTTTGCAAGCCAGTACATGTGCGATGTTCCAGCATCTGAAAATGCATACACCAAATTTTCCACTTTTTCGAAATCGCCCTCATCGTAAGCATTGAGGACAAGGAGAAATGCACTCTCAGAGCCCTCTTCTGATGTGTAATCCTTTGCCAATTTCTCAAATATCGGAATAGCCTGTTCTCTCTCTCCCATGGCCATATATCCCTTTGCCATTTTATATTCAGCCTCCTTCTTCACATCAGCACTCGCAATACCTGATACCAGAACGCCATTTGCGGCAGCAATACTCTTAAGGTAGCTTTTTTCTCCATAGTAAGCCCTCATCTTGCCAAGCAATGCCTCAAATTTATTGTTTTCAAACTTCGCAATACCCTCTAGACTCTCAAAAGCAGATGCAGCCCTATCAAAATGCTCCAGACTCAGCTCTATCTTACCATAATAGAGTGTGGCAAGCTCAACAAATGCCCCTTCACCTGTACCCATAACCTTCAAATAGGCATCAGACGCAAATTCCAGATTACCGCTCTGATTGTAAGATTCTGCCAAATAGAAATAGGCTTGAGGAGTCCTTACCCCTTCAGGATACTTCTCAATAAATGACAATAATGATGGAATGGCCTCCTGATATCTATTGGCCAAAAACAACTGCTCAGCAGAATTGAAAAGCATCTGCTCCTTTTCATCTGCAGTTTTTACAGAAGACATACCTACCCTATCGAGATATGCAAAATATTCCTCCGGTTTGTGCAGCAACTGATATACACTCTCAATACCTGCCAAAGCACTCTGCACATCTCCAGAAAGGGGATATCTCTCTACCAGGGACATGAAATATCCTAGGGCTTGGTCATATTTGGAGAGATTGGAGTGAACCATACCCAATTCCAAAAGGGACTTAGTATAGTAGGTACTGTCACTCTTGTCTGACAACAAGGTATTGAAACACCCGACAGCGTCATCATACTCCTCCTCCTGTACATATGTTCTACCCAACTCATACATTGCCCTGTGATAAAAGCCAGAGTCCTGTTTATCATTGACTATAGTACCCAACATAGATATTTTCTTCTGTGGCTGAGCTATCAGGCCAAACGACATAGCACCCATAAAAGTGGCATATATGTCACCATTATTGAAAGTTTTCATAGCCACATCTTCGTATATCTCCGAGGCCCTTTCGTAATCCTTTGACATATAATAGCAGTCTGCCAGCCTTGTCCTCGCCTCCATTGTTTTATCCCTCTTTGAAGGTGGAAGGTTAAGATACTTCTCAAACCAGCTTCTTGCTACCGGATAATTTCCCATATCAAAGTAACAATATCCCAAATTAAAGAGGGCCATAGGGTATTCATTGCCAACGATGAACGCCTTGTTCTCCACCAATGGCGAAGTACTGGAAATGGCGCTCTCATAATCATTCAACCTGTATTGTGCCTCACCCAGCCAGAATTTTGACAACATGGACAGAGAATTGTTGTAAGCACCATGCTTCAATGATATATTGAAATATTCTATTGCCGATCTGTAGGACCCCATATCCAAAAGCTGCATCGCCCTAAAGAAAGACGCTTTCTGCAAATTATGCTCCATCTCAGGAGTTAGACTCTTAACCTTGCCAATGGCATCAATAGCCTCCTTGAACTCTTTGTTCTGAAGGTAAGATGTCGCCATGTAACTATAAATCTCATCACCCTTTTTGGTAGAAGGATATTTTCTTATATAATCGCCAAATGGTGTTATGTCAGAATTGAGGTCAAAAGCTAACTTTGCATACAGGAAGTGGGCCTCCTCGCGTATAGTAGGATCATAGTCCATGGATGCCGCCTTCTTAAAAGCTTCCAATGCACTCAATTTATTCTTGATATTCAAATAGCTGTTACCCAGGTAAAGATATCCGTTCTGGGCCAGAGAATCCTCTTCTGTCACCACCTTGGAAAAAGCGTCTATGGCAGCATAGTATGAGTGGAGCGAATATGAAACCACACCTGAGTAGTAATTGTCCTTTCTGGAGAGTTTGTCACTCTGGGTTGAGTACATCTCCAGGTATTTCTTGGCTTCCCTTGTCTGATCGAGCTCAAAATAGGATTGTGATAATATTTTCACACTCTTAAGTTTGAAGTCCCCCTCAAGCTTATCGTACACCTTCTCCCCGTAACTTATGGCCTCCTTGTACTCCTTCATCATGAAATATGACTCCGATATATAATATCTGGCCAAACTTGAATACTCATGATTCCCCTCAAGTTCTTTGAACACCTTTATCGCTTCAGGAAACTCTCTGGCTATATAATGCAAATATCCCAAATAATACGAGGAGGCGCCTGTATATAGATTCCTCCCCAAGGAAACCAACTGGCGGAAACCGGCCTTAGCCTCATCATTGTTCCCTATCCTCATATTGCAGTATGCCTTATTGAACATGTACTGAAGTCTGTGACTCTTGCTCAAGTATTTGTTATCCACCATCTTGACAATGGCTATAGAGCGGGAGTAGTCACCTTTTTCAAAATAATAGACAGACTGATAAAACTTCATTACGGAAAGCTGGGGAGAATTTGGATATCTGCTTCCGAAATCTGACACAAGTCCATCCAAATCATTCTGACCCAAAAGGATTCCTGACAATACATAATAGGATTCCACCTCCATCATCATATAATCAGAGAGGAGACCCTCATATTTTTCCATTATGGAGAGAGCCTCTTCCTGGACTGACACATACATATCATTATCATAAAGCCCTCTTAGCCTCATAATATCCGTCCTCAGTTCCTTGTCTGCATTTCCTTGTGCTGCAAGCGGGAAAACTACCAGCACCATATATATGGATAAAGCTATTTTTCTCAACACTTTCATACTCTATTCAGTCTGTATAATAACTTGCGAAATTAATAATTAAATGCCATTTTTTACTATTTTTGCACTATGGAAAACTCAAAAAATGAAACAACCCCAAACATCATAGAGTACAAAGGGGTGGACATAGTAAACGGCAATAACCTTGTCCTCAAAGATGTCACTTTTTCAATCGCCGAGGGTGAGTTTGTATACCTGCTCGGCAAAGTAGGCAGCGGCAAAACATCCATAATCCGCACCCTTATAGGAGAGATTCCCATCAAAAAAGGGGAGGCTTCCATCTGCGGTTTCAATCTGCAAAAACTGAAGAAAAGACAAATACCGTACCTAAGGCGAAATATCGGCGTAGTTTTCCAGGATTTCCAGCTTCTTATGGACCGTAGCGTATATGCCAACCTTGAATTTGTCCTCAAAGCTACCGGATGGAATGACCGCAAACAGATTGAGGACAAAATAAACGGCGTACTTTCTGATGTAGGGATGCTATACAAAGCACACAAGATGCCCCATCAGCTTTCTGGAGGAGAGCAGCAGCGCGTTGCTATCGCCAGGGCATTATTGAACAACCCCAAAGTGATTCTTGCTGATGAACCTACCGGCAATCTTGACCAGGAAACCACCTTCGGAATCATGGAACTTCTCCTATCCATCAACAAAAACCAGAAGCCCGCAGTGATACTCATAACACACAATAAAGAGGTGCACACCAAATATCCTGCACGAACATTAATCTGCGACAATATGCAGTGCTCAGAGTTTAACGATGCCATAGAAATTGATTTTTCAGAACTCGGATAATGACTAAGAAAGAGAGATACAGCGGAATATTGGAGTGGTTTGCCACTAATGTCCCCAAAGCGGAATCGGAACTTGACTACCGCAATCCTTTTGAACTGCTGGTAGCTGTAATCCTCTCTGCCCAATGTACCGACAAGAGGGTCAATATTGTCACCCCTCCCCTCTTCAAGCAATATCCTACCCCAGAATCACTGGCTTCAGCCACATTTGATGAAGTTTTCACATTGATCAAATCCATATCCTACCCCAACAACAAAGCCAAACACCTTATCGGGATGGCACAAATGCTTGTGTCCGAGTTCAACAGTATTGTCCCCTCAGATGTGGATGCTCTACAGAAACTGCCTGGAGTCGGCCGTAAAACTGCCAATGTGATAGCCTCCATAATATATGACAAACCTGTAATTGCCGTTGACACCCACGTATTCAGAATATCCCGCAGATTAGGACTCTCCAGTGGTGAAACGGTAGAAAAGGTAGAAGCTGAATTGACAAAAAACATCCCTGAGCACCTCCGCGCAATATCACATCACTGGCTCATCCTTCATGGAAGATACATTTGCACAGCCAAAAAGCCGAAGTGCCACGAGTGCGGACTCATCCCCTGGTGCAAAAGCTATCCCCTCGGGTGATGATCCAATATCTCCTTTTCCCACTTTTGCGTATCTATATGGGTATAAATCTCTGTTGTTAGGATACTTTCATGCCCCAACATCTGCTGCACAACCCTAAGATCTGCACCATTCTCCACCATATGAGATGCAAATGAGTGGCGGAATGTATGCGGAGAAATTGATTTGGTAACACCAGCCTTGGCAGTGTAAATCTTTACTATATTGAACACCATGACCCTTGTAAGAGGTTTTCCCCTCCTGTTAAGGAACAGGATATCCTCCTTTGAGAAAAGCCTCCCGGTCTGCTTGATATAATGCAATATAGCCTCTTTTGCCGGCTCACCAACCGGCACAAGCCGTTGCTTATTCCCTTTACCTGTAACCCTGATAAAAGAGTCATCCAGAAAAAGATCTGAAATTTTAAGCCCCACCAGCTCACTTACCCTCAGTCCGCATGAATATAGAGTCTCAAGGATAGCCTTATTCCTGTGTCCCAATGGATCAGACAGATCTACAGAGGAAATAATTCTCTCCACTTCATCTAGCGACAGCACCACTGGGAGATATTTGGATATCTTGGGTGATCCTAGCTTATCGGTAGGGTTATCCTTCACCACCCCTTCCAACTCCAGAAATCTATAAAATGTACGCAATGCACTCACCAGCCTCGCTTGGGATCTCTTGGAAATCCCCATATCCTGCTGATAATCAATAAATCGAGACAAGTCATCTGTTGTAACAGTACCAGAATCTGATACAAATATCCTAAACTTCTTTAAATCAGAAAGATAAGAATTGATTGTATTCTCCGACATGGACCTCTCGAGCCGAAGGTATGAACGAAAGTCGGAGATGGTATGATCCCAATTCATTCATTTAGAGTTTTGTAGCCCCAACAGGACTCGAACCTGTATTTAAAGTTTAGGAAACTTTCGTTCTATCCCTTGAACTATAGGGCCGTTTCGCAAAATCGCGACAAAGATAATTAAAATTAATTTCGGAGCAAAGATGTTTCGAACTTCTTCACTAGATCATTCACATGGGCACGATATGTCTCCATAATCATATAGGAAATTGCCTTGGCAGATGAGGCGCCGTGACCTATAGTCACAGGGGCAGAAGCACCGAGCACAGTTGTCCCTCCATACACCTCATAATTAAGCTTTTCCATATATTCATTCTTAACACCCTGCGTCATATATATATCATACATCGCCTCGATCTGCTTCAGACACACATTTCCTGAAAAGCCATCTGTAACCAGAACATCAGCTATCCCACCTTTGAATATATGCTTTGCCTCTACATTGCCCACAAAATTTACATTTGGGGCCATAGATAGAAGCTCGTATGCCTCTCTATGGGAGAGAGACCCCTTATCGGGCTCCTCACCTATATTAAGAAGGGCCACCCTCGGGTTCTCAAGACCCATCATCGCCCTGGCATACACCCCGCCCAATCTGGCAAACTGGAGCAGGACATCAGCTCTGCAATCAGCATTGAACCCCACATCGAGCAGCAACATCCTGCTGCCATCCATTTGGGGAATCTCTATCGAGATACAAGGCCTCTGCACCCCTGGCAATGCTCTTAATGTCTGCGTACATCCCACAAGCATAACCCCGGTATTTCCTGCAGATGCAAAGGCATCCAACTCACCAGCGGCAAGCATTTTAAACCCTACTGCCACACTCGAATCGGGCTTCTTTATATACCCTTTGACAGGGTGCTCGCCCATCTCCACCTTTTGAGTGCAATGGACAATAACAAAACTACCGAGATCAATGCCCTCTTCTGAGCATATCTCGGCAATTTTACTTTTATCTCCTAATAAATGGAGTTTGACACCTTCTGGAAGCAATCTTTGCGCCTCAACAGCACCAAGGACAACATTGCGGGGAGCAAAATCCCCCCCCATGGCGTCAACCCCTATTTTTACCATAGGGTAGAATTAAGAAGCTACGTTCTTGTCTACTAGAAGACGACCACGGTAGTAACCGCACTCAGGGCATACTCTGTGATACAATACAGCTGAACCGCAGTTTGAGCAAGTAGCTACTGTAGGAACCACAGCTTTATCGTGGGTTCTTCTTTTATTTCTACGTTGTTTAGAAATTTTGTGTTTAGGATGTGCCATATTACTTTAATATTTAATTATTTTCTATCTTAAAATCTCTTTCATTTTTTCCAGCATCACAGGATCGCACTCCCCTTCATCGTGAACCTTCTTAAGAGGAATACTTGTCATAACATAGTCATAAATGGTCTGACTCATATCAAGCTCACCCTCTGAAGGTCCCAGGACAATTACATCATCACCATACTCTACATCATCATCGTCCTGAATCGATACTGAAGAGAATTTAACAGTGAAAGGTGCTGAAATGTCAACAGGCAACCTCAACTCTGCAAGGCACCTGTCACACTCGACTGTCACCTCTCCTGTTATATTGCAATCAACTTTTATCCATCCCGATGCCTTGGTTACATCTACTTTAACGCAAAGATCAGCATCAACTACATCACCCCCTCCAAAAGACACGAAGAACTCTCTTCCAATCTTAAAATCCTGAGAATGAGTACCTAACGCTAAACTTTTTATATCTATAACGCAATTCATCTCCACTACTCTCCCATTTGGGGCGACAAAGGTAGAAAAGTTTTATCAAATTTTCAACCTTTTCTCCTTTTTCTTTCCAACTCGTTCAAAATAATTTTCCTGAGTCTCATAGATTTCGGCGTTACCTCTACCAATTCATCCTCCTGTATATACTCAAGAGCCTCTTCAAGAGAGAACTGGATAGGTGGAGGAAGTGCAACTTTTTCATCTGAGCCAGAAGCTCGCATATTGGTAAGTTTCTTGGTCTTACAGATATTGATATTCAAATCTGATCCACGAGTATGCTCACCCACTACCTGTCCCTCATAGATATCCTCACCCGGGAAGATGAAGAATCTGCCACGGTCCTGAAGCTTGTCCATAGCGTAAGCCACCGAAAGACCTGTTTCCAAAGAGACAAGTGAGCCATTGTTTCTCTTCTCGATCTCCCCTTTGTAAGGCTCATAACCCTTGAATCTGTGGGCTACCACTGCCTCACCCTGGGTTGCAGTCAGCATATTGCTCCTCAAACCGATAATACCCCTTGATGGAATGTCAAATTCCAGATGGGTCCTGTCTCCCCTGTTCTCCATATGCATAAGGGCTGCTTTTCTGCGCGTTGCAATCTCGATCGCCTTACCTGCCATCTCCTCCGGAAGGTCGATGGTAAGACACTCGATAGGCTCGCAGCGGACACCATTGATATTCTTATCAATAACCTTTGGCTGACCTACCTGAAGCTCGAATCCCTCGCGACGCATAGTCTCGATAAGGACTGAAAGGTGAAGAACACCCCTGCCGTATACGATAAACGACTCTGCGCTCATACCCTCTTTTACCCTCAGGGCAAGGTTCTTCTCAAGCTCCTTCTCCAGACGCTCTTTCAAGTGGCGGGAAGTCACGAATTTGCCCTCCTTACCGAAGAAAGGTGAGTCATTTATGGTAAACAGCATACTCATAGTAGGCTCGTCTACTGAAATAGGTGGAAGTGCCTCAGGATTTTCAAAATCGGCAATCGTATCACCGATCTCAAAATCATCAATACCTACGATAGCGCAGATGTCACCGCATTTCACCTCCTCTGCCTTCACTTTCTCAAGACCTTCGAAGACCATAAGATCCTTAATCTTCTGCTTTTGGATGACTCCATCTTTTTTGCATAGGGAGATTTGCATACCGGCTTTAAGTGAGCCTCTATGCACTCTACCTATAGCGATACGCCCTACATATGGAGAGTACTCCAATGAAGAAATCAGAAGCTGTGGGGTACCTTCGAGGATCTTCGGAGCAGGAATCTCTGCCAGAATAGTATCAAGGAGAGCTGTAATATCATTGGTAGGTTTCTGCCAGTCCAGTGACATCCAACCCTGTTTGGCACTACCATATACAGTTTTGAAATCCAGCTGATCCTCAGTCGCATTCAAGGAGAACATCAGGTCAAAAACCTCATCGTTCACTTCGTTTGGACGGCAGTTCTGCTTATCAACTTTATTGATCACCACGATAGGCTTCTTACCCATCTCTATCGCCTTCTGAAGGACAAATCTGGTCTGAGGCATAGTACCCTCAAACGCATCCACCAGAAGGAGAACACCGTCAGTCATATTGAGGACACGCTCCACCTCTCCACCGAAGTCGGAGTGGCCCGGAGTGTCTATAATATTGATCTTGGACCCTTTGTAAGGGACAGATACGTTTTTGGAGAGGATTGTGATACCCCTCTCCCTTTCAAGATCGTTATTATCCAAAATGAGTTCACCCAGTTTCTCATTGTCTCGGGCAAGTCTTGCCTGATATATCATTCTGTCTACCAGGGTGGTCTTACCGTGGTCTACGTGGGCGATAATGGCTATATTTCTAATGTTTTGCATAATCAAAGCGCAAAAATAGATATATTTTCCAATTTTTATTTACTTTTGCGCCTATAAAATAATAAAAATAAGGCTCAAACCATGAAACAGGACATGATTGTCATTCTAGACTTAGGAAGTCACGAGAACACCACTGTCGCAAGAGCCATCAGAGCTCTCGGTGTTTACAGCGAAATTTACCCACACGACATCACCCTTTCTGAGCTGCAAGCTCTTCCAAACGTGAAAGGTATCATCATCAATGGTGGTCCGAACAACGTTATTGACGGTGTAAGCATCGATGTAAATCACGACATCTACAATGCCGGATACCCAGTTATCTCAGCCGGTCACGATAAAGCTCTCTGCGAAGTGAAACTCCCTCAGTTCTCAAACGACGAGGAGGCAATCAAAGAAGCTGTAAGACCATTTGTTTTTGACGTATGCAAAGCTGAAGCCAACTGGAATATGACCAACTTCGTAAACGACCAGGTGGAACTTGTAAGAAAACAGGTGGGTGACAGAAAAGTTCTTCTTGCCCTTTCAGGCGGTGTAGACAGCTCTGTAGTGGCTGCTCTTCTACTCAAAGCTATCGGCGAAAACCTTGTATGCGTACACGTTAATCATGGTCTTATGCGTAAAGGTGAGTCTGAAAACGTAGTGGAGGTATTCAGAAACCAACTTTGTGCAAACCTTGTATATGTAGATGCTACCGACAGATTCCTAGGCAAACTTGAAGGTGTGGAGGATCCTGAACAGAAGAGAAAAATCATCGGTGGAGAATTCATCCGTGTATTTGAAGAAGAGGCCCGCAAACTTGACGGCATTGACTTCCTCGGACAAGGTACCATCTATCCTGATATCGTAGAGTCAGGTACCAAGACCGCCAAAATGGTCAAATCACACCATAATGTTGGTGGTCTTCCTGAAGATCTTCAGTTTGAACTTGTAGAACCTTTGAAATACCTCTTCAAAGATGAAGTTCGCGCTTGCGGTGTAGAACTTGGTCTCCCATACGAGATGGTTTACCGTCAGCCATTCCCTGGCCCAGGTCTTGGCGTACGCTGTCTTGGTGCCATCACACGTGTCCGTCTTGAGGCTGTACGCGAATCTGACGCTATCCTACGTGAAGAGTTCGCAAAAGCAGGCCTTGATAAAAAGGTATGGCAATACTTCACAGTGGTTCCAGACTTCAAATCTGTAGGCGTTCGTGACAACGCACGCTCATACGACTGGCCTGTCATCATCCGCGCCGTAAACACCATCGATGCCATGACAGCGTCTATCGAGCATATCGACTGGGCTATCCTCGACAAGATTACAGTCCGCATCCTTAACGGAGTGAAGAATGTGAGCCGTGTCTGCTACGACATGTGACCGAAGCCATCTGCAACTATTGAGTGGGAATAAACTAAAATTGTCTAAAAGGGTAATTTTACCGACATATAATGATAAAAAAAGAGGCCTCGCGGCCTCTTTTTTTATCATTAATAAGGGTCAACCCCCTGAACTTCATCTTTTTCTGTTAAAGAGTCATCCACAAGCACCTCTACATCTGCCTGACCGTTAGTAGAATTTGATTTGATTATAAGCTTGTGCCATGTTTTGGCTTCAGGAGTCACCTCCATAGTGAAATTACCCTTTGCACCATCATTTCTGGTAACCTCTATAACCACCATCAGTTTAGGGGTTGCATCTATATTGAAATATGCCCACAAATCTTCATCATCAAGAGTGGCTGTATGAGGAAATATCATCATTCGGGTTGGATCCGAATCCTCATAAACTTTAATGATGGATTGCTCTTCTCTGAATACAGATTTAAATGTATCATCCAGGGTTAGACTTACCCTGCAGTTCTGCATTTCACAAGTAAATGACACAGGGGTCACAATTCCGGCCTGAATACTGAAAGTAGTAGAACCATAAAAATGCTGCACACCCCTACCCTCTCTTTGGGTAAGGCATTCGGCAGCTGTCATATTATATGCTGAAATAGAATAATTTTCAGGCGCCAATGAGAACTGATTCTTGAGAAACGCATATGTCCCCTCTTTCACCACTGTTTCACTTTGCTTGACAACTACTTTATAAGAATCATCTACAGCCACCACTGCCCTAGTCACTATCTCAACTTCAGGATTATTGACTGTCAGCTGTACATAACCCTCTGCTTCTGGTACAATTTTTTTAGTACATGAGGTAAATGTCAGAACACTTACCATAAGCGCCATAATTGTTGACGCTAAAAACACTTTTTTCATATTTATACTATTTATATTCTTCGTAATTAAGGATAATATTATCTATTGTCAATACTGAACCGACTACAATGTCGTCGGGGTTAGGGGATGCATCATATCCACCATCCAATCTCCTTGTTTTGGACTTTTCTGTAGCATGGCCTGAAACAATATCTACCGATATATACGCTACGCTTTTTGTGCTATAGGCACCTTCTTCATAATCCAATGTAAGGGTCACTGTTTCGTATGATGATTTTGCCTCAGAGGATGAGAATTCTGCAGATGCCACTTGAGCATTTGAAGCATTAAAGAGTGTTACTTTTATCTTGAAGTTGTCACCTTCATACACATCATACTTATAGTCGAACGACACACTACTGGGTCGAGATACACATCCCGATTTATCCAGATATAGTCTACCATTTATTACTTTATCTACTCGGTCATATACTTTATTATTACCTATTAATCCTACCTGTCCACCTCCCGGGGTTTCACTATCAAATGCTCTTGTAGACAACTCGACAGCTTTTGCCCCATCAGAAGCATTACCCACCGACTTGACCACTGCATCGTGAGTCCAAAATGTTTTGTTTCCACCGGCTCCGGATGGAAGACTTGTATTATTATTGGTATTCCACCCACTAAAGCTATACGTAAGAATATCTGTTCCAGACATCCATGCGTCATATACTTTTGATGATGACGATGTCTCAAAGCTATTATTAGGAAGCTGGGCAGCCTGTTCGGTAGTAAACCAATAAATCTCAGATGTTATGATATTGGGGCAGTTTGCCCTGAATCCATATCTGGTTCCAGGCTCCAACCCATTGAACACAGTCACACCATCAACCACTGTAGCCTGAGTCCAGTTCACACCATTCTCACTTATTTCATATACCAGGCTATTGTATACCTCTTCACTGTTCTGTACATTACTTACATCTGATGGTCTGAGAAGTGTAGGGATAAAATATCTGGCGTATATATTGTCTACTGACTGCTCTGGAAGAGTCAATGTCAGAATCTCCAAAGGATCCATTACCAGATCTTGCTCTTTGATCACCGGATCAGTATCTACCTTTATATCCAAATCTGCTTGTCCACCTACGAAATTTGAAGCAAGTGTAATTTTACTCCATTGCCCGGCTGCAATATCGATAGACTTGGTATAAGTTTTATCCTCTCCACCTTGTAACTTAGCACTCACGTTAATTTGCACTATTGGATCTGAGTCTATATTAAAATAGGCATAGGTATCCGATGATGTATGCATGGCATTTATATCGTAACTAAAACTTCGATTTGCGTCAGAGTTCTCATTGACAGTTACTGTAGCCTCTTTGAACATAGTGGTAAATGTCTCATCATAACCGACACTTACCCTGGCATTTACTACTTTACATGTACATTTCACGTGTGTTATATCACCTGGATTTACTGTAAATGTAGTAGAACCCAACACTCTTAAAGAGCCTCGTCCTCCATTTGCAGAGAGGGCACTCTCCTCATTTTGATTTTGAGCATAAAGTGAATAATCTGCCAAGGATGCCAACTGGAATGGTTCCCTAAATTCTGAATAATTGCCACTCTTGACAGTGATCCCCTCAGGATCCATTATTTCTACCTGAAAAGTAGCCAACTCCTTTTCAGTAAGATCTGATGCCCTGGTATTGGCTACCACTTCGTAGTCACCAGACAGAGACAATTGAACATTTCCCTCCAGATCTGCCTCTATCCTCGATGTACAACCTGCCACCAGGCCAAAGGCAAAGAGAGAAAACAAGATTAATTTTAATTTCATTTCCAATAAATTTAAAAAAATAGTAGCTATAGGACCGGTCAGGGTCCTATAGCCAAATTACACATTAGTCAACTTGTTTAGTTAATTGAAACATCATCAATAACTAATCTGTATTATTGACTTGAAATAGTTAGTTATTTCCTGAATATCCTTGTATATTTACTCCAACTGCAATATGAACATCGCTTTGACCATTATAGTCTTCGTATACAACACCTGTTTCATATGTGCCACCATTGAAATAAAGTTCACCTAGATAAGAACCGGATTCCTGATTCCAAATGTAAGTTGTAGCCCCGTTGTTAGATTTGAACAAACCTCCATTGATGATCAGTGTAGCAGAACCACCCTGCTGAGGGTAGTTGCGGAACAAATTAATGGCCTCTCCGCTGACAGAGTAAGTTCCACCATCAATGGTCAACTTAGTTGCACAAGATTTACTATTTGTTCTGTTATCAACGATAGTAGCTATAATCCATGTGTGACTATTTCCAGTATTTTCCATATTGTACGTACCGCTTTTCAAGGTCAAATTACCATGATTCAGGAAAAGAGCCAAAGATCTGTTATCAGCGGTAACATCTGTTACAGCTGACACATTGCCATCTCCAGTTACAGTCATAGATGCGCCATTTGGAATTGTAAACATTGCGTAGTGATCTGCTCCTGTATATGAACCGGTCAAATTGTGACCATTCAAATCAAGGGTGATATTCTTGTCTGCTGGAATTACCAATGCATCAGTCAATGCTATGTCTCCCATAAGTTTAATAGTCTGGCCGGCCTCAACAAGTTCTATCGCAGTTACAAGAGCTCTCTCATTTTTAATACCTTCTGAAACTACATAATAATCACCTTCTTGAACTGACGAATACCCTGGAGCCACAAAATTTGCTATAGGTGATTCTGACTCACTTGATGAAGGATCATATTTATAGAACTTACCTCCCTTAACTGTAATACTCGACTGATCTCCTGCATAACTACCTTTTTTATCCCTCAAGTTCAAAGTATATACATGGCCAAAATCACCATCAGCATTGCTCGAACCATCAACTTTAAATGTTCCGGCATTAATTACTACTTGGGCATTCTTACGGGCATCTACTGCTGACACTGGTGAAAAATAATAACCACCATCAATAGTTACTTTAGAATTTCCTGCAGCATAAACACTATACCCATCTTCTGCAATAACTTTTCCTTCTCCTTTTATAGTAAGATCCCCATCACCAAATACTTCAAAAACATCTTTATATGTAGCTGAACTGCTTGACGGATGAAGTAACGTATGACCATTAAGATCAAGAACTACTGTAGATCTGACTTCAATATAATTTGATAATGTGATATCATTAGAAAGTGTAACATTACCCCCTTTTTCAATCGCTGACAATAGTGCATCTTCAGTTGAAGGTGTTTCAGCATCTACATCTGAAATTGTAAGATTTGCTGTATAAATTTTAGCTCTTTCTACTGTTTTGTCAGTATAAGTAATAAGTTCTTTTGTGTCTGTTCCATTACTGATAAGCACTTCAATATAAGTATATGTACCTACTGGTAGAGGAATATAAAGGACCTTATCGTTATCTTCTGTAGTAGCTGCAGTAAAGTTAATTGTAATTTCTTTATCAACGGCCTCAGAAGAAGAAGACACCAAAACTGGATCTGATTTGCTTACATCAGCAGTAAATATGCCTGAGATAGGATTAGAAGCTTTGATAGTTAAAGAATTGTATCCAACAGGAATATCTGAGAATCTAATTCTCATTACACCTGCAAGATGCTTGAATGAAATACTCTGAACCGATGATACATTTGCATACATTGGCAGATTACATTTACCTATAGAGGTTTGATCCAAAACTGCTGGCAAATTCATAGTCAAAATGTCATCCAGCAACGATGGTCTGTAATCATTTTCCCATGGGTATGCAGCAGATCTCACCTCAGCTGGTAATACACCGGAGAATGTACCATTGGTACTACCTTGACCTGATGTAAGCACAAATTTGGTTGAACTACCATTACCAAACATCATAAATGCGTCCTGCTCTGTCCATATTAGTGCATTATCATCAGAAATTGACAATTTTGTTTGTTCGACATCTTGCTCAAATGAAGCAGAAATAACTGTATTACAAGGATCATAGGTCTCTCTTTGTGTACAGCTAACTAATGCTAGCACAGCAAGTGAAATTGTAATAAAAAACCTTTTCATAATATAAATTTTAGTTTTAGTTTTAGACCTTACCAATTACCTCCATCCCCGAGGTTCTCTGATCCAGTTCCAGTAGGACTTGATGCAAAACTGCATTCAATCATCACCTCACAAAACTCTACTGTGGGTGGAAAATAAGTTTGCTTTTCCATATATTATATGTTTTAGTGTTATTAATTGGGGACAAAGATAGTAAAAATCATCATATATGATGTTTGCGTTTTTGATGTACTACCAAAATCAAGAACTTAAGAATGGAAAAAGAATTTTCAAGCCACGAAAACTTTGAGTTGGATTACAACCTAAGAGCAGATCAAAATCTCCCCCATAACACTCTTACGAAGAGTTGATGCACATAAGTCATCCTTGAAGATTTTTTCAAAGAATTATAAAAAAAGAGGCCTCGCGGCCTCTTTTTTAGTATACCAGCAGTCCAACTACTGCCCCAAGCCCTAATAAGGAGAATGGTCCGAGTTTCTTAAAGTACATGGCCAGGAATGCCAGCCCACATATAACAAAACTCTTCCAGTCTATAAAGTTCTCCGGAGTGGCCAGGCTGAGGGCCGCAGTACCGATAAGACCAAGCACAGCCGGCTTCAGGGCCGTCAGGACACCCTGGAATATAGGATGGTATCTCCATTTGTCGTAGACTTTACACAGAAGGAGGACTATGATAAAGGAGGGAAGTACCACTGCAAATGTAGCTGTACAAGAGCCAAGAACACCCATCCATTCCGGTGCTCCAGACTCCACCAGTACCTCGTAGCCGATATATGTAGCCGAATTTATCCCTATAGGGCCGGGAGTCATCTGTGAAATAGCCACAATATCTGTGAATGTGGTATCATTTATCCATCCATGAACAGTTACCACCTCATTCTGAATAAGGGAAAGCATGGCATATCCACCTCCTATGGTAAACATACCTATAATGAAGAAAGTATAGAACAACTCAACGAATATCATGATGCTTTCTATTATTGTACCAGCTTATAAAAATGGCCATAGAGATGACACATATCAGTATGTATATAGGTGATACATTCATAAAACAAACCAGGGTCATCGAGGAGACTACTATCACCCATGACCACCAGCGCATCTTAGTCGCCTTCATCATATCTATCATAGGCATACCAATGAGGGCAACTACTACCGGACGTATCCCCTTGAATGCCTTTATAACATAAGGATTATCCTTGAAATTGGTAAAAAACATTGCCACCATCAGGATTATCAGAAATGGAGGGAGACAGCTTGCAATGGTAGCTACCACACTCCCTTTTGTCCCACGGAGTCTGTGGCCGGTAAGAATGGAGATATTGACTGCAAAAAGGCCCGGAGCGGTTTGCGCCAGGGTAATTATATCCACAAAGTCCTCATCATTGAGCCATTTGCGTTCCACCAGCTCACTCTTTATGGCTGCAATCATCGGAATACCTCCACCTATTGTAAAGGCACCGATCTTTGCAAACACCCAAAATATCTGCCAAAGGCTGATCATTCTCCTTTTATCGTCTTTAATAGATATTATTCGCCAATTTCTCTATGAGAAGTTTCCTTGCCTCACGGCTTGCCCATGCAATATGTGGGGTGAGGATAAGTTTTGACGGATCATTAAGCCCGGTCAGATAAGGGTGCTCAGGGGCAAAAGGCTCCTTTTCAAACACATCCACAGCAGCACCGGCTATAAGACCATCATTGAGTGCATCCACAAGTTCCTTCTCATTTACAATACCACCGCGCCCCACATTCACCAGATAAGCCTCCTTCTTCATCAGCTTCATCTTGTCGTAGGTGATAAGATTGGCAGTCTTGGCATTTAGAGGTGCATGGATAGAGACTATGTCGCTTGTTGCCAAAAGCTCTTCGAGAGGTAGCGATGGATAATCAGTGCAGTGAGAAGTTCCTGATGTAGAGTAATACACCACATTCATCCCGAATACAGTAGCAATCTGTGCCACTCTCCTGCCTATATTACCCATTGCGATTATACCCAATCTTTTCCCTTTAAGCTCGAAAAATGGGTTTGATACATCAGTAAAGAGACCTTGACGGGCATACTCACCTGACTTGATGAAATTATCGAAATACATCCCCTTCCCGACAAGATTCAAGATATGCATAAATGTCACTTGTGAGACACTCTCAGTCGAGTACCCTGCCACATTTCTCACAGGAATACCTTTGGATTCAGCATACTCCACATCAACATTATTGGTTCCTGTAGCAGCCACACAAATAAGCTTCAGTGAAGTCGCTTTATCTATATTCTCCTTACGGATCTGAACTTTATTGGTAATTACCACGTCGAATCCTGCGATCCTCTCATCAGCCAACTCCTGAGGAGTTCTGGGATAAATCACTAGTTCACCTTTACTCTCTATCGGAGCCAAAGAGATATCGCTCCCAATGGTATCTGCATCTAAAAATACTATTCTCATCGCTATATAATTTATCCTACAAAGATAATATTTTCTTAAATTTGTCTGACCAATATTATCCAATTATGAGAAAACACCTTTTATATATCATCTTAGGGGCAGCTATTCTCACCTCCTGCGCCCAGAAAAAGCTACCCAAGATCGCCATTGCAGGCATCAAAATAGAATCAAGCACCTTCTCCCCTGCCCGAAGCACAGAGGAGTCTTTCAATGTTGCCATCGGTGACGAGATTTACGATATGATTCCCTATCTCCGCGAAGGGCAGCCGCTTCGCGACAGGGCAGAATGGGTACCCACCCTGGTAGCAAGGGCCACCCCGGGTGGAGCTGTCACCCGCGAGACATACGAAAAATTTGTAAACATCATATTGGATTCACTCCGTGCAAACCTCCCCATCGACGGCCTTGTATACGATATCCACGGGGCAATGAGCGTCGTGGGACTTGATGACCCTGAGGGAGATATGATCAAAAGAATCCGCGAGGTTATTGGACCTGACGTGGTAGTTACCACCCCTATGGACCTCCACGGCAATGTTTCTTGGACCTTGGCTGAAAATTCAGATATGATCTCCTGCTACAGGATGGCGCCCCACGAGGATGCATGGGAGTGCCGTGAAAGGGCAGCCAGAACACTTATTGAAAGACTTGAACAGGGCAAGGGGAAACCCCGATACAAAGTATGGATCCCAGTCCCCATCCTTTTGCCAGGAGAGCAGACCTCCACAAGAGTGGAGCCTGCCAAATCGCTCTACGCCATGACCTACCCCGCATCGGGGCGCCCAGGGGTAATAGATGCATCCATCTGGATAGGATACGCTTGGGCAGACGAACCAAGGAACCACGCAGTGGTGATGGCTACCGGTGATGACAAAGAGGCTGTGGTAAATGCCGCAGAGGAGATTGCCGCTTACTTCTGGAGTGTACGTCACCAATTTGACTTTGTAGCCCCCACCTCCACATTGGAAGATTGCCTTGCAAAAGCACTCAAGAGCACAAAAAAGCCATATTTCATAAGCGACACCGGTGATAACCCTACAGCCGGAGGTGCTGGAGATGTCACATGGACACTTATCCAATTGCTCAGGATGGAGGAGTTCAACTCACCGAATGGGACACACCTTATTTATGCATCCATCCCCGATGCTGACTTTGTAGCCAAAGCCAAAAGTGTGGGAGTCGGAGGCAGGATTGATATGGTGGCTGGTGCAGAGGTGGATGACAGATATGCTCCACCGGTATGGCTCAATGGGACCGTGACAGCCATATACGACCACCCTACCAATTCAGAGGTAGCTGTTCGTGTAGGAAGCATTGATGTAATTGTCACCGAGGTAAGGAAAGGTTTCCATAAAGAGAACGAGTTCACCAAACTTAACCTCAATCCACGCGAAGCCGATATTGTAATGGTAAAAATAGGCTATCTGGAGCCTGAACTCTACAATATGCAGGCTGACTGGATGATGGCACTCACTCTCGGTGGTGTGAACCAAAACCTGGCCGGACTTCCATACCAGAGGATAAACCGTCCTATGTACCCTATAGACAGGGAAATGGCAGATCCGGACCTCTCTGCAAGAATGGTCCCATTTGTCAAGTAATCCGATGCGCCATGGAAAGTCAAGTCAATTTTGAAATCTGCTGTGGGTCGCTCCAGAGCGCACTCAATGCACAAGAGGCCGGTGCCCATAGAGTGGAGCTCTGCTCGGCCCTCTCTCTCGGCGGCCTCACCCCGTCATACGGAACTATTGAGATGGCCCGCAAGATGCTTGATATAGATATCAATGTACTCATCCGGCCCAGGCAGGGGGATTTCCTCTACGACTCTGATGAGGTAGCTGTAATGATCAGGGACATCCGCGCCTGTGCATCCCTCGGCGTACAGGGTGTAGTGATAGGAGCACTTGACCCACTTGGCAATGTAGATATGGACTGCTGCCGTGCGCTTGTGGCCACAGCCCGAAACTCTGGACTTTCAGTAACATTCCACAGGGCAATAGACAGGGCTTACGATATTTTCACAGCCCTTGATGATGCCATTGCCCTAGGAGTGGACAGAATCCTCACCTCAGGGGGCAAGCCCTCAGCTTACGAAGGGATGGATACCATTGCCCAAATGAACAGAATGGCTGCTGGCAGGACCATCATAATGCCGGGTGCCGGAATCAACCCATCAAATATCAAAGAGATAATCACCACCACCGGTGTATCTGAAATCCACTTCTCCGGCTCCGTATCATATGACTCCCCTATGCTCTACCGGGGAGGAGTCTCCGAAGAGTACACCCGGACAGAAAGTTCGGTGAATAAGATACGGGAGACAATTGGGGCGGCTGATAACAGCAGCAAATAGTCTCGCCAATCATAACAATATCTACACAGTTAACAGTAGTTATTCCATACTTTCTTATGGTTAAAATAACTTTTGGCACAAATGTAGATAATCCCTCATATATGATGTTTGCTTTTGTGTTGTAATATTTGGAATAAACATAAAATACTTTCGTCAGATTAAATACTATAACGTTATGGAAGACGAAAGAATTAGAAAAATAGCTGAAAAGATTAAGCATTTAAGGATAAAAGCCGGATACACAAGCCATGAGAACTTTGCATGGGAACACGAGTTGAGTAGAGTGCAATATTGGAGAGTAGAGAGTGGATCAAATATCACCATTAAGACTCTTCTCAGAATATTGGATATACACAAGATTTCCCTTGAAGAGTTTTTTAAAGGCCTATAAGGACTCCAAAATATAAAGCTCTTCACAGAATTGACTGCACTCCTCCCAAACATATTCATCCTCAGAAAAATAAAGCGAGGAAAAACCTTGCACTATTTTCTCCCTGATTTCCCCTCTCTCACATAATGAAAGGCAGGAAGCCTTGGCGAGTCCTCGCCACAAGCCCCAATATATTACTATCGCCTCCCTCTCGTTCCCAAGAGAGCAACATTGCCGTGCATAGTTCACCCCTTCAATAAAACCTTTACAGGAAAGTGTCCAGGATTTCATCAACTCATCAATAGAAACATAATCAAAGAAAGGGGGATATGAGGTTTTGATAAAACCTTTTGCGTCGTAAGAAACGACCTTTTGATAAAATTTTGTTTTCATAAGCATATATAGAATTAGCATTTCACGATGTGAAAGAACGTGTTTAATGCTTATGAAATTTTGAAATCTTTAGAAAATAAAGGGGAGTCCGAAAACTCCCCCTTCTATGGTGCCCAGAACAAGACTCGAACTTGCACACCGAAACCGGCACTACCCCCTCAAAGTAGCGTGTCTACCAATTTCACCATCTGGGCATCTCTACTTTGCGGATGCAAATATATAAAGTTAAAATGAATTTACGCGATATTTTTTATTTTTTTCGTATTTTTACAATACTAAAATGAAAAAATATGACAGAACTAAGAAATCATTTTGAATCCAAAGGGGACACATTATACTTGGTATCAGACACTAAAGCCATTGAATTTCTGAATGGCAGCATCGAAAATGATTTTATATCCTGCCTGCGTCTTATTTCAGGCAATGGCATTTTCAACACACTTGTAGAGTGCTGCAAACCAAACAAGCTGGGATTTGACATCACTACAGACTCTGAATACGAAGAGGAGGATTTCCTGTATGATGAGACAGAATACAAAGCGGTAGTCTCTGTAAAAGAGGATCAGGAAGAGGACTTCGCCAACTATATGTTCAATCAGGGGGTCGCCATAACCCTTCTTGGACATGTCACAAAAGGGGAGTTGAGAATAGACGACAGATCGTACGGTTTCATTTCTGAACACTAGACTATGTGGCTTGACTCCTTTTGGAAGATAATCTCACTTATCCTATATATAGCCAATATAATATTGGTAGTATATGCATGTGCTTCACTACTCTTCCAGAAAGAGAGTACATCCAAGACCATCTCTTGGATGATAGTAATAATCATCCTCCCATACATAGGTTTACTACTGTATGTACTTCTTGGACGCAATTTCCGAAAGGAGAAGATGTACAGCAGAAAAGGCGCTGGGGACCTCATTATCAAGGGAAAGGTAGCTAACGAAATGATTCATAGCATCTCAGACAATGGACTACCTGACGAATTGCAGCCATACTCCAAACTAATTATCCAAAACTTACGAACAAACCAGAGTCTGTTGTCCAAAGACAGCGAAGCTAAAATTTACTTCGATGGACAGAGTGCCCTCACCGCCATGCTAGAAGCTATCAAAGGTGCCGGCAAGCATATACACCTCCAATCCTATATTATAGAGGAAGATCCAGTAGGCAAAAAATTTCAGGAAGCACTAATAGAAAGATCCAGGGCAGGTGTTGAAGTCAGACTGATGTTTGATGGTTTCGGGAGCAGAAAATTGAGCAACAGCTTTCTTACGGAACTCAAGGATGCAGGGGTTGAAATACTGAACTTCTCACCTTTCAGATGGTTCTTCATTCCAATTTTCGCCAACTACCGCAATCACAGGAAAATCCTCGTAGTAGACGGAAAAATAGGATTTCTCGGAGGGATAAATATTGCCGACAGGTACTGCAATGGTGGTGTTTTTAATGAGTGGAGAGATACCCATATCAAGCTACAGGGACAATCTGTCCACTCACTGCAGGCCAGTTTTCTGCTGGACAGATTCTTCATTATCAACAAGAATCTGCGCCGACGCAACAAATACTACCCTGAAGTGAATTTTGAAGCGCCAACAAATAAAGAGAACTCTGCTTTCTATAGCCAGATCATATCGTCCGGCCCCGACAGTGATTGGTCTGCCATAATGCAATGCTATTTTACAGCCATCACACAGGCCAGGAAGTGCATATATATAGTTACTCCATATTTTATACCCACAGACTTTATCCTCAATGCCATAAAAGTGACTGCCCTCTCTGGCATAGAGATAAACCTAATGATACCTGAAAGATCTGACACATGGCTATCACATTGGGGTACCTTGTCATATATCTCTGAACTTCTTGAAATAGGAGTTAACATATATGTATTCAATAAAGGATTCAACCATTCGAAAGTTCTCAGCATTGATGGGGAATATTGTATAATAGGATCTGCCAATATGGATACCAGAAGTCTAGAGCACCACTTTGAGGTAACATCTATCATCTACAACAGTAAGTGGGCCAAGACTATAGAAGACCAATTCCATAAAGATTTACAAAGATGCACCCACCTTTCTGTCAAAATGTGGAAAAAAAGGGCAAAATATTATAGGTTTTTTGAAAGTTTAGCACGATTATTGTCTCCTCTTTTGTAGAGAGCAAAAAGATGAAAAGGATACTGAACATATTATTTGTGGCAACACTGGCACTGGTGACTCTTAATATTTCCCAAAGCAGTCCAGTTTCAGAAGGAGAAGGAGAATGGGATAATATTCTCTCCCTCCTGGACACACCACAAAATAATCAGATTCACAAATCCACATCAAAGGAGTTCACAACACCACCCAATGGCAGAACCATTGAGAGGGTAGGAAATACAATCTCAACTACAGCCTCTTATGTCCCTTTAAAAAGGACTAACAACATATCATCAATTTCTAATAACAAAGATTTTAAAACCGGATCCCATAAAAACA
>JAZRHK010000200.1:0-12809 GCA_045644725.1 Candidatus Coprenecus sp.
ATCCTCACTTTATCAGCCACCTCTGCTGCCGCAATGGCCACTTCCGATGAGAAATGGACATCAGCTACCAGCGGAACCATATTGCCTTGCCCGCGCAATATCCTCTTTATCTCGCAGAGCGATTCCACCTCGCGCAAACCCTGGGTGGTGAGGCGGATGAGTTGTGCACCTGCATCGCGCATAGCATTGCACTGGGCCACAGCTGCTTCTATATCATTGGTATTACAATTGCACATGGTCTGGATGGCAACGGGTAGACCCCTGCCAATTTCAAGACCTGCTACATTTGCTATTATATTTCTCATAATAAGTGTTTTAGTCAAAATTAAAGTGGAGCCCCACATTGAAGCTTAGCCTGTTGGGATAGGAGTATAGCCACCAGTCGTCGGAGAGTGCTCCAGGTTCGTACAGGAAAGCAAGTGAATATTGGTACAGTACTTCAAAATGGAGCTCAAACGGGTGAAATTTGAATGCGAATCCACCACCACCCAGTGCTCCATAGTCCCATCTCTGGTCAAACTGGTCAAATCCTGCCGGTTTGGTGGTCCCGATCCTGTAACCGGCGAAACCACCGATATCAAGCATGAATCTCAAATGTTTCCCCACGTCGTATTTCAGTTGGGTGACAAGTGGTATTTCAATGGCTGTGATGGTTTGGTCCATATTGCCTATGTTATACTCCGATGTGAAGCCGTATTGGCAATATTTGGCACCGAACTGAATGCCGAAGTATGACCATACATCCCACAGATTATGGTAGTAGGTGTAAAGGGCAGCGAAATTTTTGTATGTGTTGACACGTGAAGCCTTCAAGTCAGGTGCAAAGTGCACACCTGTCATCTCATAGCTGTATCTGACCCCGAAGAGGTGCTCAGTAGGCCTGACAGTAACTTTCTTGGAGAAGGTGGTATCAATCTCCACGTACCCCCCCTGACCCCAGGCTACAGAGGATATTAGTACTGTGACGGCAACTGCCAGTATGTATTTCAATCTCCTGATCATTTGAAAATGGATGTTATGTCTATGCTCTGTTCCAGTTCTGTCCTTTCTGGAATCTCCAGGATGTAGTCCTTTTCGGTGGATGTAGTTCCGAATTTGTACAAGATAACCCTTTCAGGCTGTCTTTTCTCCAGAAGAGAACCAGTGTCCAGAAGACCGTTTTTGTTCTTGTCTTCAGTCAGCCTTATGGAGAATTTACCCTTATTGAGGTATGGAAACTTGAGTTCACAATTTTCGGAAATATTGAACTTTCTGAATACCCTGTCCCTTTTTTCAGAGATAAGTTCCACGATGTAATTTCCATTCACATTCTGCATGGATAGAAATAGGGTACTCAAATTGTCACTCTTTGGTAACGATACCTTCTTTTCCAGACTGTCACAAGGGTTGCCGTTTATGTCCTTGAATACCCTATGTGGGATTTTCAGTACATATTCATAACCCTGTATAAATTCACCTGTGGGGTGGATATGGTATTTTCTTATATTGGTGGAGTCCTGTGAAATGGTGAAGGATTCCTTGCCTATCTGTTGCTTGGCTGTGATATGGTAGTAACGGATAGAGTCAAGAGGGGCTTCTATGAGCGGATAATCGAATACTATAGTGATTCCGTCCTGTTCTATTGTCTCTCCGTTCATGTCTACTGTGTATTTGGCAACTGTATCCAGCACCTCCACTTGTCTTCCGAACTTGTTCTCCTCAAATTTCTTTTTGTATGGCATCATCTTGAACTCTTCCCAAGTGGAAACTAGCTGCTGTAGCGAGTCATCTGTCTTGTGGTATTTAATCCTGAAATTGAGGGTATCCTTCACTTCTGTCTGGATATTGAACCAAAGTGACAGACTGTCTTCCATCACATTGAATTCGCGGATTATTTTATCATTGGGAATTCCGTCAATCTGCAATGAGTCTATCTTTACATAAGGTGCATTGAACTTGATGTATGCCGATCTCTTGCTGAGCCTTACATTTTCGCTGATGTACTGTTTGGTAGAGAGTTCCTTGAAGAGGTTAAGCTGCATGGCAGCTGGACGGGACATTATACCGGATGTGTCTTTCTCATCGTATGAGAGAAGTTCCGGCCTGTCTGGACGCATCACACTGTCTGCTACAAAGACGGAGTCCAGGAATGCGATAGACTCCTCTCCCGGGTCATATTTGTTGTTATTGTTCAAATCATCAATGGCATATACACGATAGGCTCCGGGCTTGATGTTCCTCACAGTGAAGTAACCCCATTTGTCACTTTTGGCAGCAGCTGCAGGGAGTATATTGAAGACTGCCGAATCGGATGGGTCAGTGTGGAACAGAATGGTGGCATTCTCTTTTGGGAACATGGATTTGGCATCAACAACTGTTCCTGAAGTGTATATCGAGTCCACTTCTTTCCCTGTAGAGAAGGCAAATGACATGCGTGGGAACAGGTTCCCTTCATTGTTGTCTGCAATACCTTTTCCGAAATCAACAGAGTATGTGACATCCTCCCTTAGGGTGTCCTGAAAGTTTAGCACGATGCTCTTTCCTTTGATCTTAGGCATAACCCTCTTGTTGAGAGGGGGAGATATGAAAAAGTTTTTTGCCGGGTCCTTAAGAACCACAAACTCATTGAACGTCAATATTATGGTGTTCTTTTTTGGGTAGATGGAGACTTCTGTGCTGTTAGGCAGTGGTGTTGACTCTGTCATTACGGGAGGTATGGTGTCCTTGGGACCACCTGAAGGCGGTGTGGATGTATTGGCACATGATGGTGCAAATAGTGCCGTAAAGAGAACTATACCTATTATCAATATTATGCAGTTTATTTTCCTCATTACTCTTTAATGTCTACCCTGGTAACACTCTCGATTCCTTTGATTTTTCTTAGTACAGCCATCATGTTCTCCAAATCCTGGATATGGTGCACATAGCAGTCAAGAAATCCTTCAAAGACCCCGTCATGGGTCTCTACATTCACTTTTCTCAAATTGATGCTGAGTTCCATTGATATTGCTTTTGTAACATCATTCAGGATGCCGAGCCTGTCCATACCCCATAGCCTTACGCGGGCCAGATGGGACATCACGGTGTGCTTTGACCATTTGGCGTTAACTATATTTTCACCCTCCTTGGATGCCCTCTCGATGGCATTCGGACAGCTCTTCTTGTGTACTATAACTGTGCCGTCAGCCTCCATAAAGCCGACCACATTGTCACCCGGGATAGGGTGGCAACAGTCTGCAGTGGTGTATGACAGGGTCTTCTCTGCCGCATTCTCCTCGAGGATATACTCCTTGTTTTTCCCCATCTTGGCCTTGATCTCATCTTTAGGAGAACTTCCGCCAAATGTGAAGTCATCATCGTCATCCTCGTAAAGTGCAGGATCATCCACCTTCTTCTCCTTATTGCTTCTGAGGAACTGGAGTGACCAGTACATCACATTCTTGTTGATGGTGTTCTTCTTGAGGATGGACTCCAGATTGTCAAGCTTGATGATACCTGCAGATATCTTGGTGTAGAGCTCATCCTTGTTGTTCATATTGTAAGCCTCGATCAGCTTCCTTAGGACTCTGCTCTGAGGTTTTACACCATATCTTGCAAGCTCTTTTTCGAGAATATCCTGACCTTTCTTGAGGGTGGCTTCGATGTCGTCCTTGATTCTCTCCACCACTATTGAACGGGCCTTGCCAGTCTTGAGGAAATCGAGCCATTCCCTCTGCGGCTTTTGAGATTCTGCAGTGATTATCTCGATCTGGTCACCATTCTTAAGTACATAGGATAGTGGAACAAGCTTCATGTTGACCTTGGCTGCAATGGCGTGATTGCCCACCTGTGAGTGTATGTAGTAGGCGAAATCGAGTGCAGTGGCCCCTTTTGGCAGTGTCTTGGACTCACCTTTAGGGGTGAAGACATATATCTCCGAGCCGAGAAGGCTCTCGTGGAATTTATCGAGGAACTTGAGGGCATTGGCATCGGGATTCTCAAGGACGTCACGGACCATATCGAGCCAGTGGTCCATCTCCTGTTCCACAGTACGTACACCCGAATCTACCCCCTGTTTCTTATATGACCAGTGGGCAGCAATACCCCTTTCAGCTATGGCATCCATCCTCTCCGAACGGATCTGTACCTCAATCCAGTTGCCTGTCTGGCTCATCACTGTGCAGTGAAGAGCTTCATAACCATTGGATTTAGGCTGTGATACCCAGTCGCGGATACGGTCTGTCTTGGAGCGGTATATACCGGTCACGAGGGCATAAATGTGCCATGCCTGTGTCCTTTCATCAAAACCTTCGAGGGGCTTGAATATGATACGGACTGCGTAAAGGTCAAAAATCTGTTCGAATGATACCCCTTTTGTCGCCATCTTTTTCCAGATGGAGTAGGGGGTCTTGGTCCTCTTCATTACAGAGAACTTGAAACCTTCATCAGAGAGGACTTTGATGATAGGGTCCAGGAAGGCATCCATCTGGACATTTTTCCTCCTGATCATATCATCTATCCTGGCTTTAATCTGATTGTAAGCTTCCGGTTCACGGGTCTTCAACCATATATTCTCCATCTCGGATTTCATGCTGTAGAGACCCAGCCTGTGTGCCAGTGGTACAAATATATACATCGTCTCACTGAGGATTTTGTCCTTCTTGTGGTCAGGCATCGAGTCGATGGTTCTGACATTGTGGAGACGGTCGGCGAGTTTGATGAGGACGACGCGAACATCCTCATTGAGTGTAAGGAGGATTCTTTTGAAGTTCTCAGCCTGCATATTGGCACCAGGAGCAGTGTCAAGGGCGGCCTTGATCTTGGTAAGACCGTCTACGAGTGATGCAATCTTGGTACCGAAGAGCCTTTCGATATCCTGAACGGTGTAGTCTGTATCCTCTACCACATCATGAAGAAGTGCAGCAGCGATCGATTTGTAACCCAGACCAATCTCCTGAACTACAATTTTGGCTACTTGTATGGGGTGTATTATATATGGTATGCCTGAACGGCGGCGCACCCCTTTGTGTGCCTCATTTGCAAATTCAAAAGCTTTTATGACACCTTGATACTCCTCCTCTGAGGCGCATCTCTTCTTGCTGACCACTCTGAGTTCTTCGAACTCCTGCTGGATAAGGTCATAATCCTCTTTAGTAAACTCAACCATAATCAATAAAGTATATCGCGTGTACCTTTCTTAATCTTTTCAAGTCTCTCCCTCACATTTATCCTCTGTTCTATATTTGGAAGCTGCGCTATCTCCCTCTCTATCAGTTCGTATCCCACCTTCTTGGTCTCTTCTGAAGTGTAGTCCTCAAGATACTCTGCCAGTGTGAGTATTGCATTTCTGGTGCAGAATTTCTTGATGAATCCAGGGATGGCGTACTCCATAAAGTGTGTACCTGTCCTGCCGACACGGTAGCATGCTGTGCAGAAGCTCGGGATGAAATCTCTGCTGAGAAGCCATCTCATCACCTCGTCAAGATTGCGGGTGTCACCTACGGCAAACTGCTCTTTCTTAAGGTCCTGCTCATCCCCCTTGCGTTCCTGATTGTAGCCGCCGATCTCCAGTTTGGTACCTGCATCTATCTGACTTACACCAAAATCCATCACCTCGTCACGAATAGCCTTTGACTCGCGAGCTGTCATGATAAGCCCTGTGTAAGGGACAGCCAGTCTGAGGATGGCCACTAGTTTCTTGAAATCTTCATCGCTTACCCTGTATGGGAGATCCAGATTGAGACCGTTGGCGGGCTGGATTCTGGGGAAACTGATGGTGTGTGGACCTACTCCGTGAGTAGCCTGTAGGTGGATAGCGTGTGAAACAAGCCCCAGTACCTCATATCTCCAGTCATAAAGTCCGAATAGGGCACCGATCCCCATATCATCTATACCACCTTCGAAGGCCCTGTCCATAGCGTGGAGCCTCCAGTGGTAATCACCCTTCGGTGTACCTGCAGGGTGGTATTTGGCATATGTCTCCTCGTGGTATGTCTCCTGGAACACCTGGAATGTCCCGATTCCTGCCTCTTTTACGATCCTGTACCCCTCCACATCCAGAGGTGCTGCATTGATGTTGACCCTGCGGATCTCACCATTGCCCGATTTGACAGAGTATGCGGTCCTTACGGTTTGGGCTATGAATTCAGGTGTATATTTCGGGTGCTCCCCATAAACCAGAATGAGCCTTTTATGCCCTTCATCCTCAAGGGCCACAATCTCATTTTCAAGCTCCTCCTGGCTCAGAGTGTGGCGCACTGTGGTATTGAGGGTGCTGCGGAAACCGCAATATTTGCAGTTGTTGATACAATAATTTCCTATGTAAAGTGGAGCGAAGAGGACAATGCGGTTGCCATAAATGGACCTCTTCAGCTCTCTGGCTGTGGCAAAAAGTTCATCAAGACCCTCTTTTGACTCGATGGCAATAAGTGCTGCCACCTCCTCAAGGTTGAGAGCCTGTTTCTCCCTGCTCTTGGCAAAAATCTCCCGGCATTTGTCCATGTCCTCACGGGTGTCACGGATGAGTACCTGAAGATGTGAGTCGTCTATGAAATTTTTATATTTTGTCATTTGCGTCTTCTAAGTAAATTCAATTTTTCTAAATCTGACCAATGGAACTCCCTCGGGTATTGCCCCAGGTTCTGGATAGAGTAGGAGATCTGCGCCCCTATGATTATTATAAACCATCCGAGATTTACCCACACCATAAAAAGTGGGATGGCTGCAAATACACCATAGACGGCATTCATCCTTGAAACAAATATCTGTGTCTCGATGTATAGGCATTGGACTATGGTAAAAGCGGCAGATGCAGCAAGTGCCGCTTTGAAGGCATTCCTGAACTTTACATGGGCATTGGGGATAAACTTGAACATGCATGCAAACAGAAGTGCTGCCACAATGTAGAATATCAGCCACTGGATTATATCCCTCATATTGAAGAAAGGGACCTCAATCATCCACATATTCTTCACTCCGTCAGATATCACCAGTGCCATACCCAGGAATATTATCACCATAAAAGGGGAGAGGAAGAGGATCAGGATGTATGAAAGTGCCCTTTTCCACCATATCCTCGATGTCTCCACAAACCAGATGGTGTTGAATGATCTCTCCACACAGAGAAGAAGCCATACCACCAACCAGAGGAAGACCCCGAAAGAGACCACACCGTAGATGTTCTTTTCGGTAGTAGCCAATATGTTGTCGGCAAATCCCAGGAAGAGATTTACTATCTCCTGATCTGAGAAATATTTGTGGATCAGTTCATTGAGGATGTTGCTCAATCCGAATCCATCGGTGATGCTAAACATCAGTGCAATGAATGGCACTACAGCCATAGTGGAGAAGAAACTCAACGCCACAGCCTGCCAGTTGAGACCCAACTTGCTGTAGTTGTCAAGGGTAAAGGCTACAATCTTGAGTTGCCTTTTTCCCCACTTTATGAATTTCCTCTTTCTGTTCTCCATAATCTCCTATTTAAGTGCTTCTGCAAAAGCTTTTGCAAACTCTTTTACACCCGCGAGTTTCTCATCGGTGGTTACACCCGATACCTCAAGGGCATTCTCAAGGAATGGCTGTTTGATGTCGGTAAGGGATTTCTTGAGGGTTCTGACACCTGCAGCGTTCCATGATGATGAACCGAATAGGGCGATGGTCTTGTTCTGAGGGTTGGCTACCGAGATCTCGTGCACAAGGTGGTGCATCATAGGGTGCATCTGACCGTTGTAGGCACAGGTACCAAGGATGAGGCCGCTGTACTCCCAGATTTCGTTGATAAGGTATGAGACATGTGTTGTCGACACATCAAATGTGTGGATATTTTTGATACCCTCCTCAGCCAGAGCACGGCCGATAGCATCTGCCATCTTCTCTGTGTTGCCGTACATTGAAGCGTAGATGATCACTACACCCTTCTCTGCCTGGTGGGTGCTCCACTTGTTGTACAGGTCAAGCACTTTGGCAGGATTCTCCCTCCAGATAGGGCCGTGAGAAGGGCAGATGATTTTGATCTCAAGACCTGCAAGCTTTTTGAATGCAAGCTGCACCTTGTCGCTCCATTTGCCCACGATATTTGAGTAATATCTCCTCATCTCGGTGAGGTAATTGCGGTCAAAATCGATCTGGTCATCGAAAATGCCACCGTCAAGTGAACCGAATCCGCCGAAAGCGTCACAAGAGAATAGGATCTTGTCTGTGGTGTCGTATGTAACCATAGTCTCAGGCCAGTGTACCCAAGGGACCCAGGCAAAAGTGAGGACGTGGTGGCCCAGATTAAGGGTGCTGCCGTCCATCACCTCAAGTTTCTGCTCTGCAGGTACTGAGTAATAGTTCTCAAGGAGTTTGAAAGTGGTGCAATTGCCCACAACTGTCACCTGAGGATACGCCCTGAGGATCTCCCCGATCATACTTGAGTGGTCAGGTTCAAGGTGGTTGATGATCAAGTATTCAAGTGGACGACCTTCAAGGATGTTGTCTATCCTTTTGAGGTAATCATTGTCTGAACCGTATTCAAGTGTGTCTACAAGTGCAGGATGTTCATCGGCGATAAGGTATGTATTGTAAGATACTCCGTATGGAAGTGGCCAATTGTTCTCGAATAGGTGTTTCTTTCTGTCATTAGTTCCTACATAGTGGACCTTGTTCGAAATAATCGTCATATCTATCAGTTAATTAGTTTGTTAAATGTTTCTTCGTCTATAATTTCAATTCCGAGTTTCTCGGCTTTTTTGAGCTTCTCCGGACCCGCTTTCTCGCCGGCAAGGAGATATGTGGTGTTTTTTGATACCGAACCGGTATTCTTTCCTCCGTGGGCGGCAATCAGAGATTTGACCTCCTCACGCGATACGGAGAAATTGCCCGAAATCACTATTGTCTTCCCTTCCAGTGCATCGGAAAGTCTCCCGGCTGACTCCTCTGCCTCAAATCTCAGACCCATTGCGCGGAGCGCTTCTATCATCTCCCTATGTCTGGGGTCTGCAAAATACTGGAGGATACTCTCTGCCATAATCTCCCCGATTTCATCCACTGCGAGAAGATCTTCGCGGGTGGCAGCCACAAGCGCATCGATGCTCTTGAAATGGGAGACAATCATCTTGGCAGTGGTTTCGCCGATATGTCTGATGCCCAGGGCAAAAAGGACGTTATGGAACGGGGCCCTCTTTGAGGCCTCAAGGCTCTCAAGCAATCTCTCTGCTGAGCGCTCCTTCCATCCGTCGAGGGTAAGGAGCTGCTCCTTGGTCAGGCGGTAAAGGTCTGCAAAATCGGAAATCAACCCCCTTTCGAAGAGCTGCTCTATAGTTGCCTCGCCTGCCAGGATGTTCATTGCCTTGCGGGAGATGAAATGGACAAATTTTGCTTTAATCTGGGTAGGGCAATGGTCTGAATTGGGGCAAAAATGCTTCGCCTCATCTTCTCTCTTCACCAGGGCGCTGCCGCAATCGGGGCAGTGGGTCGGATATTGGGGTACCTGCGCAGTGGAATCCCTCCTTGAGAGCTCCACGCGGGTGATTTTGGGGATAATCTCCCCACCTTTCTCCACATAGACCCAGTCGCCGATATGGATATTGAGGGCCTCCATCTGCTCACTGTTGTGGAGCGATGCACGTTTCACCACAGTGCCGGAGAGCTGGACCGGTTCAAGGTTTGCCACCGGTGTAATTGCACCTGTGCGTCCCACCTGATAGTCCACCGAGATGAGGCGGGTAAGGGCCTCCTCGGGTTTGAATTTGTATGCTGTTGCCCAACGTGGCGATTTGGCTGTGAAGCCGAGTTTCCTCTGAAGTGAGAGGTCATTGACTTTAATGACAATGCCATCGGTGGCAAATGGGAGGAACTTCCTCTTTTCATCCCAGCTGCGGATATACTCTATCACCTCCCCGATATCATTGCAGAGGGCAGAGTGCTCAGAGATGGGGAAGCCCCACGATTTGGCATTGCTGAGTGCTTCGGAATGGGTGGCAAACGGTAGGTTCTCCCCGAGGATATGGTAGAGGGTGCAATCGAGGCCACGCTCTGCCACTATTGCAGGGTCCTGCTGTTTGAGGGAGCCGGCAGCTGCGTTGCGTGGGTTTGCAAAAGGGGTCTCCTCTTCCTCCTCGCGCTGGAGGTTAAGGCGGTCAAATGCCTCGTAAGGCATAAAAATCTCACCTCGTATCTCAAAGTCTGCAGGGGGGGCAATGGCTTCAGTCTGGGTGGCTGAATTGCTGTCCTGGGTGGTGAACAGGTTGGCGTTCTGATGGGTGTGTCCTGTGTCTTGGAAGGTGAAGAGGTTGGCCTCTTGATGGCCGTGTCCTGTGTCTGGATTGCTGAACAGGTTGGCCTCAGTAGGGGTTTCATCTGATGCGTGGGGGGCAAAATTGATGAAGTGAGGGATGGACCTGATGGTCTTTACATTCTCTGTGACATCATCGCCGATTGTGCCGTCTCCACGGGTCAGCGCTCTGATAAGCATGCCGTCCTTGTATGTGAGGCAGATGGCAGTGCCATCAAATTTGAGTTCGCAGCTGTATTGGACGGGGCCGTCTGTCATCTTGCGGATACGTTCATCGAAAGAGTAGAGCTCTTCGATATTGTAAGTATTGCCGAGAGAGAGCATTGGGAAACGGTGACGGTATTGGGCAAAACCCTCTGTGCGGTCGCTTCCAACTGTCTGGGTAGGAGAGGTCTGAGAGAGATATTCGGGGAACATCTTCTCAAGTGTGGCGAGCTCACTGGTCAGCAGGTCGTATTCGAAGTCGCTGATGGTAGGGGAGTTCTCGACATAATAGCTGTGATTATGCCTTCTGAGCTCCTCTGATAGCTCTTTTATCCTCTTTTCTGCGTATTGTTTCTTTATGCCCATAATAACTCACAAATATAATAAAAATATAGACACGATTGGTTAAATATAGGCGGTAAATTTAGTATCCATAAATTTTTTTTAATTTAAGCAGAAGTATTACTTTTGCGCCTTGAAATTTTGAGAGAAAATTAATTAAGAGAGATTAAGACAATGAAAGATTCAATTGTTATCTTGACCGGTGGCGGTCCAGCTCCCGGAATCAACACAGTAGTTGGTACTATTGCCAAGACTTTCCTTGACAAAGGTTACAGAGTAATCGGTCTTCATGGTGGATACTCTGCTATCTTCACCAAAGAGCCAAAATGCACAGAGTTCGACTTTTTCCTAGCAGATTCAATCTTCAACCGTGGTGGTTCTTTCTTGAGAATGAGCCGTTACAAACCTACCCAGGAAGATTTCGAGAACAACTTCAACGAGACATTCTTCAAAGAGAACAATATCAAACTTCTTGTGACCGTAGGTGGTGACGATACAGCTTCTACAGCAAACCGTATTGCCAAATTCCTCAAGAGCAAGAACTACCCTATCCAGAACATCCACGTTCCAAAAACTATCGACAACGACCTTCCTCTTCCAAACAATGAGCCTACATTCGGTTACAACTCTGCAAAATCAGAGGGTACCAGAGTGGCTACCACAGTTTACGAGGATGCACGTACCAGCGGTACTTGGTATCTGATCTCAGCAATGGGCCGTTCAGCCGGTCACCTTGCTATGGGTATCGCAGCTTCTTGCCACTATCCTATGGTAGTTATCCCTGAGATGTTCAACAAATCTGAGGTTTCTATCGACAAGATCGTAAATCTTGCTATCTCATCTATCGTTAAGAGGATGATCATGGGTGTATGTTATGGTGGTGTAATGATCTCAGAGGGTGTGTTCCACATCCTTAGCGATGAGGACTTGAAGAATTCAGGTGTTACATTCTCATTCGACGCACACGGTCACCCAGAGCTTGGTAAAGTTTCTAAAGCTCAGGTATTCAATACCGCTCTTGAGAACAAGATGAAAGCTCTTGGTCTTAAAGTGAAGACCCGTCCAGTAGAGATCGGTTACGATGTAAGATGCCAAACCCCTGTTGCTTACGACTTGACATACTGCTCACAGCTTGCTTATGGCGTATGGAAACTTTTCCACGCAGGTGAGACCGGCTGTATGGTATACGTAAATGGAAAAGGTGTAGCTTCTCCTCTATACTTGACTGACCTTCAAGATCCTACCACTGGTAAGATTCCACCAAGGCTCGTTAACATCGAGAGTGAAGAGGTACAGAACGTATTCAAATACGAACTTCACTACATCCGTCCAGAGGATTATGAGGCTGCCAAGAAATATCTTGCAAACCCTGAGGAATACGACTTCTACAAAATCTTGAACTGGGAGTATCCACAAGAGTAATCATTCAGTCGGTGTTGCTTCGGGCGACACTACTCGGAAATGACAATACAGGGGGCTGACCAATTTCGGTCAGCCCCTTTTTTTATGTATTTAGGCAGAGCGGATATTCCGGGTCGTGAATCGTAGTGAAATGGCGAGGACATCTAGCCTTCGGGACACACACATGCGGGAAATCGGGCGAAAACTCGTGGGTGTGTAGCAAAAGTGGTCGGAAACGGGGGTGATTCCGGACACACCTGCAAGAAATCGGGCGAAAACTCGTGTGACGGTGTCGTTTTAGGATGTAATCGGCCTGCTTCGGGGACACACCTGCAAGAAATCAGGGAAAAAGTCGTAGATGTGTGTTGAATGCTTCCTTGACGCGTGTGATATGTCTGTTTCTTCTAGCGTCGTAGAGGAAAAAGTTTACTGGTGGAGTCGCAGCTGCGGAGATTAAGGTTCTGAAGGCCTAAGCACCCGCGCTTGATAGCGGGTATTCTAAGACATTTCCAAGAGATTTATTAACTTTTTTGGATTTTTGCGGATTGTTTTATTGGCTATAGTTTAGAGCATGCTGCAGCATCAGTCGGGAATAAGGATAATTCGACACATCGAGTTCCTTATTCCCGAT
>JAZRHK010000201.1:0-7372 GCA_045644725.1 Candidatus Coprenecus sp.
CTCGCTTGAGAGCTGACGGTACATTCTGCTTTTGAGATAGATTTTGTCGTTCCCACCTTTCTCAAAATGGAGCATTGCAGAGTTGATAATGTCTCCTGCATAACCAGAGAATGATCCGCGAATCCCCTCAGCAGATTTGCTTACGCGGCTCACCACGCGGATGTCCCTTCCGAGGATAGAGTCTGGAACGTTGATGAAGAATTTGCCGTCCTGTTTGTAAACGGTGGTGAATCCTTTCATCACTTTTGCATTGGGCTTGACGAATTTGTCAAGGGCAACAAGCCCTTTTTTGGCCGGTTTCTTGGTGGCTGCAGTGGTGTCCTTCGCTACCACTTCTGTTTTTATAGCCTGTTTACCTTTTTTGCTGTTTTTTTTCTGTGCGAAACAGCTGTCGCCGGTGCCGGCGCAAATACCTATTGCGCATATGGCGAGCATCAATTTTTTCAACATAGGTTTTCCATTTTGTTTATGGAACAAATATAAACATTAATTTTGCCTTATGGCAAGGATTGAGATATATAAAGCAAACGACAGTGAACTTTTTCTTCCGCTGGCAGAGGGGGTTAAGGCCGGTTTCCCCTCCCCGGCGGAGGATATTCCCCATATGAGCCTCGATATTACCTCTCAGATAGTGAAGAACCCGGCATCCACCTTCTATGCAAGGGTGAGCGGTACCAGTATGATAGATGACGGGATCGGGGATGGTGATATCCTGGTGGTAGACAAGTCTGTGACCCCTTACAACGGTTGCATTGCAATATGTTTCGTGGATGGTGAATTTACCCTCAAACATGTGGAGATCCATCCGGACCATATCATGCTAGTCCCGGCAAACAAGGCTTTCAAACCCATCAAAGTTACCCAGGACAATGAGTTCATCATCTGGGGAGTGGTCCGCTATGTTATAAAAAAAGTGTAGCCGGATATGTACGGATTGGCCGACTGCAACAACTTTTTCGTGAGCTGCGAGCGGGTTTTCAGACCCGATCTCCAGGGGAAGCCCGTTATAGTTCTGTCGAACAATGACGGTTGTGCTGTGGCCCGGAGCAATGAGGCCAAGGCCCTCGGTATCAAAATGGGTGTACCCCTTTTTCAGGTGCGTGACATAGTGGAAAAGCACGGCGTCACAGTTTTCTCCTCCAATTATGCCCTCTACGGAGATATGTCGAACAGGGTGCAGTCCACTCTCCGTCAGATGGTCCCTGCAGTGGAGGTATATTCCATCGATGAGGCATTTCTCGACCTCCGTGGCCTGGAGCATACCGATCTGGATGCCCTCGCAAAAAATATATCTGCCCTCTGTCGGCGCAATACCGGTATCCCTGTATCAGTAGGGGTAGCCCCGACCAAGACCCTCGCCAAAATAGCCTCAAAGCTCTGCAAGCAATACCCCAAGCTCCGTGGCGGCTGCTATATGCACCTCCCTCAGGATATAGAGAAGGTGCTCCGCAAATTCCCCATTGAGGATGTTTGGGGAATAGGTCGCCGCTACTCCAAGAGGCTTAAGGCTTATGGGGTAAATACCGCCTGGGACTTTTCGCAGCTGGATAGTCGTTGGATTCAGCAGGAGATGGGGCTCCCCGGCCTCAATACGTGGAACGAACTCCGCGGAAAGTCATGCATAGAGTTTGAGACTCACGTTCAGGATAAGCAGCAGATTTGCGTTTCGCGCAGCTTCTCCAAAGAGATATACGATTTTGAACCATTGGCAGAACAGGTCTCTCTCTTTACGACAATGGCTTGCGAGAAGCTCCGTCGTCAGCATAGTGCTTGCCATTATGCTCTGGTCTTTGTTCTGACCAATCGCCACAAGGAGGGGGCTCCGCAACATATGGAGGGGCGGACCATCGCTTTTCCTGTAGAGACAGATAGTACACTCGAGATCAATGAGGCAGTGTTGAGGGGGCTAAAACAGCTGTATCGTGAGGGATACGGCTATAAAAAAGCGGGGGCAATACTTTCTGGCATTATCCCTAAGTCTTCTGTCCAGCCGGACCTTTTCGATACTGTCGACAGGGATAAACATGCCCACCTGATGTCGGTGGTCGATGCCATCAACAATAAAAACGGTCACCACGGAATATACTTCGCCTCCCAATCTTTTGAAGGGATCAAAATGAACCGACAGCACCTCTCCCAGCGCTTTACTACTGAGTGGGATGAGATAATGGTGGTGAAGGTATGAGACTGGGTAGGAGTTCTGTAGTATTCCTATTTTGTCCGTTTGATAGAATGTAGTTAACTTTACAAGAGTAAAAGTCTTCAATTCATTATTACCATGAGATCAAAAATAGCCATCGCATTGTTGTCTGCAATACTGTGCTGTACACCATTATATGCCCAGAGTTTCCTTAAGAATCTGGGAGAGAGTATTAAGAAAGAGATAAAAAAAGATGTAAAGAAAGCGGTTGATAAAGGGGTCAGAGACACCAAAGAGAAAGTTAAAGAGAAAGTCGGTGAGAAGGCGCAGGAGCATAATAACCCAGCGACTGACATAGTGCAAAATGTGGTTTCAGGTGCAGAAGTTTCGGCCGATCTTGGCGAGAATGTGGAGCGCCAGAGCGGTTTGGATTATATCGACGAGTATGGTGTAAACCACGGCGGCGGTATCTTGATCGGTGATATCCTTTGGGCTCCGGTCAACTGCGGATTTCATCCTACAGATTACCCCTATGGCAAACTCTATCAGTGGGGTCGCAAGCACGGCCAGGGCTATGGCCCTCCATATCAATTCAAAGATAAGCCAGTAGTGGATCCAGACCCTGACAAGAGCCAGCCCGAGATTGTTCCTGGACCGGTTACCCCGAAAGAGGCACTCAAGTACCCTAATCGTTTTTATGCCAAGTCTGACATGGCCCCTTTCAACTGGTGCAAAAACGATATGAAACTGTGGTGCAATTTTACTGACGATGGCAAGATGTATAAAAACGAGGCCAATGATCCATGCCCGGAGGGATGGAGACTACCAGACATAAAAGACTTCGACAAACTTATCGAGCACTCATCGGATTTAGTGATAAATCCTGCAACAGGCCAAAAGGGACGTTGGTTCTCTGGACCACTGCCTTACAGTATCGCAGTGCCCCGTATCTTTCTCCCAGCTGCAGGTCAACGCCATTGCGACAGTATGAGCGCGTTCCGTGGTACACACGGAGTATATTGGACGCTCCGCCATGGCGGTGGTGAGCTGATGGTCTATAATTTCACATTCTCTCGCGACGATATGGAGGTTGACCCATTTGGCGCTCCCCACGACGCCTACTCTGTCCGTTGTGTAAAGGATATGCCCGGACAGTCTATGTGGTAGGCTGCCTGATTTTGGTGTAAGGAGAGAATTTAGGGCTGGAAAGTGTTGCATTTCCAGCCCTGATGTATTTCTTAAAATTCCAGTTCCTGAAGGATGTGGTCGGCTTCTGCGTAGTATTTCAGAATCCAGAGGACATAGCGGATGTCGACACTTACTGTCTTACAATAGTCAGGGTGGAAGTAGGCATCTGAACAGAGGGACTCTTTGTTGCCGTCAAAAGCGAGGCCGATAAGCTCTCCTTTGGCGTTGAGGACAGGGCTACCCGAGTTGCCACCTGTGATGTCGTTGTTTGACAGGAAGTTGACAGGAAGTGTAGGGTTTGCCTTGATAAGTGCCAATTGTTTCTCATTCAAAGTGAATTCGTAGTCATCCGGATTGTATTTCTCGAGGATACCTTTGGCTGTACTTATTTCGGAGTAGAAGATGCCGTCTGCAGGGGACATTGGGCCCACTGTTCCGTAGGTGAGTCTCATTGTGGAGTTGGCATCGGGATATTGTACTTCACCTTTGTCCAGTCTCATCTCATACAGTGCGTGGGTATACTCTTTTTCGAGGGCATTGATGAGTCTTCCCCTTCCGTGTTTCTTCCCTTTTCCGTGACGCCCTTTCATCATGATATCGTTCTTCTTCTGGTTAAGATCTCCAAAAGAGACAGAGTGCAAAAGGTCGTAGATAGGATCAGCATCCAGCATCTCACGAGTGACAGCCCATTCCATAGTGCTGAGCAGACGCTGTTCGTCTGTGAAGATGGAGTTGTTCCATACATAATCCATGACAGCTGTAGGGTTGTGGTCAAATTTGTCCATCAGGGCATTTACACCCTCGCCCCATTTTGAGCTATCCACATTGTCTGTGTATTTCTTGAATGCGTAGTAGAGGAGGTCTTTCTCCACTCTGAAATCTATCCCTGAGATCGCTTTGTTGAGCACTGACATGTAGATCTTCTCTTTGGCAGGGTAGATGGTATCCACACCTTTCTTGAACATACCCTGAAGTCTTGTGGACATTCCGTAGAATGGGTTGCTGCTGATCATGGTCTCGCGGTAGTAGAGGACATCTTTCTCCATCTCTTCCACTTCTGCATAGGTCTCTTCCATCTCATCGAGAAGGTCTCCCCATTTCTCTATCCTTTCGGGTGATCCGTTAATCCACTCTTTGAGCTCTTTCTCCTCTGCACGGCGGATATCTGCCACACCATAGCGTCTGAATGAGTGCATCTCACCTGTCCAGAACTCCTGTGCATTTGAGCTGCTGAAGAACTTGTCAGCATAGATAAGGCGGATAGCGGGATCACTCTCCATCCAGCGGTTCATGATCTCCTGTTTCTCACCGCGAACAGTGGTGGTGATGGGGTTTACCACTTTCTCTTTCTTGTTGATACCAAAAGATGAATTGTATCTGTTTGTAGAGCCAGGATAACCAAGAATCATGGTATAATCTCCACTTTTTACCCCTTTGGTGGATACTTTAAGGGTTTTACGGGGTTTCATAGGGACATTCTCCTCCGAGTATTCAGCAGGACTTCCATCAGGTGCTGTGTAGATACGGTAGATGGCGAAATCCCCTTTGTGCTGAGGCCACTCCCAGTTGTCTGTGTCACCACCATATGCGGCGATGGATACAGGGGGGGCTGCTACCAGGCGAAGGTCGCGGTACACTTCATAAAGGTACATGTAGTATTTTTCTCCTCTCCACATAGAACCAAGAGATGCTTCATAACCGGTCTCTTCCGCATACTTTTTCTCCATAGTGTAGCTGAGTTTGCGGGAGTTCATCTTCTGTTTCTTCTGAAGTTCTGCCACCTCATCGGTAACATCTATCACCTTGCGGAGGAACCAGGCACCTTTCCCTTTGATGTGTACCTCCTGATCTCTGGACATTGCCCAGAAACCATCTTCCAGATAGTTGTGTTCATTGGTGCTTATGGCGTGTACATCTGAGTATGCGCAGTGGTGGTTGGTGATCATAAGACCCTCTTCTGAGACCATGCTGCCTGTACATCCGAAATCGAGTGATACCACTGCATCTTTGATGGATACGGCCGATTCATCGTAGATGACGTTGGCGGGGAGCTTGAGCCCCGCCTTTTTCATCTTCGTCATCAGACCTTTTTCGAGCATATTCACCATCCACATACCCTCGTCTGCACGGATAATGGGTGAGAAGAGGAGTAGGACAGATATGAGTATAGGAGTGATGCGTTTCATAATTATTTGTCAAGTTTAATGATTTCACCTTTCTCTTTGAAGTGGAATTTGGCATTCTCTTCGCGGATATCGTCTGCTTTGTATTTGATCTTCCAGACAGGGAGGTTGATAAGTTCGAGAAGCTTGTCTGCATTGAGATCATCAGTACAATATCTGATCTGGATGGCAGGCATATTGTCTTCGTTAAGGATCAGATATACACCGATAATACCCTCCTGCTGTGAAAGGTGGTTGCTCAGGAATGGGAGGTTGCGCAGTGTGAGAGGTTTTTCATACTCTGCACTAACATACTGCATGATCTCCTGAGGACGGCCCTGATATTTCTCTACTCTTGCTTTGAACTGTGCCTTGAAAGGTGAGAACATCTTCTCAAGGTATGGACGGATGGCAATAGTGTCAGCACCATCTTCAAGTCCTGCAAATTTGTAGTTGGTAGGGATCTCTTTTACACCTCCACCATGTTGTGGCATCATGAGAACTTTTGCCTCAACAGCATCCTCAAGGAAGTCCTCATCTATAGGCTCATCCACGCCCATATAGAGTCTGACGATGATAGGGCAGTCGTATTCGGTTTCAAGTCCATAGTATTGTTTGCCTGACTCCCTTATTCTCATTCCGAGGTAGTTAGGGTCAAGCTTGTCGTGCATGTTTTCAGTGCGTATAGTGATAACTTTTACCTTCTCTACAGATGCATCAGGTGATGAGATCCTGAATTTGGTAGGGGTAAATACAGCACCTTCGATTTTCTCCTGATTTGTCTGCGAAGGGAGGTAGCTGATAACTACGCGGCCGTGTTTTACGAAAGTTTTCACTCCGTATACACCTGGGATTCTTTCAAGTTTGGCTTTGAATGCCATAGAGCTTCCGAAGCATTTTACAGAGCGCATGCCAGTCATTTCGAAAGTCTCCAGCTGTTCGGTAGGAACCACAGTCTCGTCATTCCATTTCACATCGATGGTGGGGAGCTCGGTCTTGTTTCCAAGATATATTGCAATACCAAAAAGAATAGCTGCAATAACAGCTGGGAGGTAAATGCCGCATTTGCATTTGGTGATGGTGAGGGCCTCAGGTTTACAAGCGCTCACGCACTCGCCGCAAAGGTTGCAGTCCACAGCTGTAACTTTTGTGAACTGGCTGATCTCTACATGGTAAGGGCACCTCTTCTCGCAAAGGCCGCAGTGGTTACATTTGTCCAAATCTCTCACTACGGTAAGGAGCTGAGGGTTAAGTTTCGGTTTTCTGCATAGAATCTCAAGCAGGTAACCTGCAATGCAGCATACTGCCAACAGGGCTACCCAAGGGATATTGAGGCCAATCAAGGCAAGTACTGCGTACAACGCAATGATGGCCACTGACCATACTGCAAATTTGAAGATATTGCTGATAGCACCGAGAGGGCAGATGTATTTGCACCAGAACATATCCACCAGCAGACCGCCAAGGAACAGAATGCCGACAGAGATGCATGCCATCCATACGGTGAGTTCACCTTTGAAGCCGGTGGCAAATGCATAGTAAGGGTCAAAGTTTTTGCAGAAAAGCTCGCTGCTGCTCAGCGTCATGTAGAAAATCCAGAACAGAAGGATGTATTTCACCAGTCGTAGTGCCTTGTCGGCTACACTACCACTTTTGATGACAAACAGCTTGATTTTAAGCTTTCTTCTGATTTTCACGAACAGTTCATTGACAAGACCCATAGGGCAGATATAGCCGCAGAAGAGTTTTCCGAAAAGGATAACCCCTATAGCCAGAATGACACCCATCATAATCTGAACGGTGGTCATACTGCAAGCAAGCGAACCTTGGGTCAAATAGGTGGCAAGAGTTTCAAGACCTCCGAAAGGGCAGTATGCCTCAG
>JAZRHK010000202.1:0-6367 GCA_045644725.1 Candidatus Coprenecus sp.
TCCCGACTGATGCTGCAGCATGCTCTAAACTATAGCCAATAAAACAATCCGCAAAAATCCAAAAAAGTTAATAAATCTCTTGGAAATGTCTTAGAATACCCGTTCACATGGTCACGGGCGACCATGGTCTTCAGAATCTGATCCTCCGCATCACCGCCAGCCTCTCTATTTTAGACACCATCCACACCAAAAATATCTGACACTGATCCCGTTTCACATTTCCAACACACCTCGGGCATGAGATATGTACTTTCCATGCCCATTCTCACATTTCTCTCCACTTTGGGCACAGAATTGCCACTTTTCGTGCCCGTTTAGCTACAGGAAATTTGGGTACAGATTCGGCCGTACTGGATATAATGACAGAGATACTCGTACGTGGACTGGTGTGATATGCTCATTCAGATACCCGAACGAGTCTAGTGTAACGGCGTCAATCTCATTAGTATAGGAAGCGAGTGCACTTTGCGTAGAGCGTTAAGCGAATGAACGGTAAGTCGGTGTGTGGCGAAGCCAATGCCGGACTTTGTTTGATGACGTTAGGCGTGCGTAGCACGACTAAAAGGAAGAGTTGTCCGGCAAGCCGACGTGAGTGAGATGAGTAGCTCGGAGCAATCGGAGCGAGCGTCTATACTGATGAGTTTGCAAAGTGACTATCTTTCTATCAAGGTCCCTTAGAAGTAGTTGGACCTGGATAGGCAACAAATGAGATACCTAAACCGAGTCTGGTGTGACTGGATCGGTTTGAGGAATGTTAGTGATGGGGGGGACAGTTGTTATTGGGTGTGGTAAGGGATCAGAGTCGGGTGTGACAGAACTGACCTCGTCGGATGTGACTCGAAGGGTAGTGACTAACGTTATGGGACGTGACTAATGGTTATGTGGGTGACAGATGGAGGTTGGTGGTTTACCAGCGGTAGACGATGTTGACTGCACCTTTGTAGGCGGGGAGCCATTCGCCGGAGTGGTTCCATCCCACATACATCGATCCGTCCTCTATGCGGTGACCTTCATAAGCAGAGATAGAGTAACCGAGACCCCAAGCAAGATCTACTGCCCACCTTTTGCCGAAGCAGAACTGATAACCTAATGTTAGCCCCATCATTATGTTTGTACCCACCTGGTAACTGTCGGGATATGTCCCCCAATATGCAGGGACAAGATATTTCGAAAGCCTCCATACTCCCCATCCTACGTTGGGTCCCATATAGAATCCGTCGAAAGTGGCTCTAGGGTACCAGTGGGCCTCTACGAATGTGGCTCCAAGATTCAGAGGTGCGTCAGTGCCAGGGAAGCCATAAGGGTAGAAGATACCCATCCCTTCAAGCTGTACAGAGAACTCATCATGAACTTTCAGCTCCACAGCGGGATTCACTATCCCCAGAAGAGCTGCTCCATTGAGCTTGACAGCTATCTTCTGATCAGGATCTACCTTCGGCCCACTGTTCTGCCCCCATGCAGAGCCAACCAGTAGGGTCACTGCCAGGAGGGTAGTGATTATTCTTTTCATACTATATTTCTTTTTTATCTTTTACAATTCTCTCCACTGCACTTATCATCCACTCACCTATGAATCTCACCACGAGGGTACCAACAATGATGCCACAGCTGTCTGCCAGGAAATCAAGGAACTCTCCTGCTCTGGGCTCGAAAAGATACTTTTGGGCCAGTTCGGTAGCTACAGCAAACAATAGTCCTGTTACAAATGTAAGACTGGTGGCAAACTCTTTATATTTGCCCACATGGCGGGAATATCTGTAGGTAAGCCATCCTATAAATGGATAGGGGAGGAACATTATGAAATGGAAATACCTGTCAATCCTTATCCCTAGAAAGTATTGGGGCAGCTCCAGGTCAGGCATGGAGAAGTTGAAGAAGCAAAAGAAAAGTACCATTCCCACATAAAGCAGGAACAGTACCTTTACCAATATGCCGGCTCCACGACTCAGCATAGCTTACACCATCTTGGCAGCGTCGCTGATGAAGGTGGCAAGACCTTTATCAGTAAGAGGGTGGTTGATAAGACCCAAGATTGCTTTAAGAGGGCAAGTAGCCACATCTGCACCTACCTCAAGACACTGGATAATGTGTTGGGTGTGGCGGATAGAAGCAGCAAGTACCTGTGTCTGGTAACCGTAAGTGTTGTATACATCTACAATCTGGGCTACAAGACCGATACCGTCTGTAGAGATGTCATCAAGACGGCCTACGAATGGAGATACATATGTAGCACCTGCTTTGGCAGCCAAAAGTGCCTGACCAACTGAGAATACGAGTGTACAATTGGTCTTGATGCCGCGAGATGAGAAATATTTCACAGCCTTGATACCATCGATAGTACAAGGGAGTTTTACAGTGATTTGAGGGTTGATGTCAGCAAGTTCCTGACCCTCTTTGATCATCTCTTCGTAAGTGGTAGAGAGTACCTCTGCACTTACATCACCATCTACGATTTCGCAGATATCAGCGTAGTGTTTCTTAATGTTCTCGATACCTTTGATACCCTCTTTGGCCATTAGTGAAGGGTTGGTGGTTACACCGTCAAGGATACCCAGGCTCTGAGCCTCTTTGATTTGCTCAAGGTTAGCTGTGTCAAGGAAAAATTTCATGATTTTATATATTCTTATTGTTATTCATTAAGCAGTTCTGATGCCCTCTTCATGGCAGGGGTGATATGTGGAAGGATATTCTCTTCACCGATCTCCTGGGCAAATCCCGATTTGCGGAGTGTGGCGTGAACTTTCTCTGTTACACCTGAAAGGACCATCTGTATCCCATCTTTCTTGGAGCGGAGATAGAGGTTGCGGAGGTTGTTCAGACCGGTAGAGTCCATAAACGGTACCCTCCTCATTCGGATAACCCTAACTTTAAGTTTCTCACCTCTGAATCTGTCGAACTCATCAATCTTGGAAGCCAGACCGAAGAAGAAAGGTCCGTCGATCTCGTATACCTCCACACCCTCAGGGATATCCAGATATTGGGTATCGGTAGGGTTGATCACCTCTACATTCTCTGTAGCGGCGATAGGATCCTTGCCCATAACATTGATGTGGGATGTCTCGCTGACACGTTTGACAAACAGGATAACAGCCAGTAGCATACCCACCTCGATCGCTACTGTAAGGTCGATGATCACAGTCAGGAAGAAGGTGATAAGGAGTACGGCCACATCGGTCTTCTCACCTTTGAGGAGATATTTGAATGTTCTCCACTCAGACATATTGTAGGCCACCATCACCAGGATAGCTGCCAGGCAAGAGAGTGGAATGTACACTGCATAAGGCAAAAGGAACAGGAAGATGATCAGCAGCACCACTGCGTGTACAATACCGGCGACAGGGGTACGGCCTCCGTTGTTGATATTTGCCATAGTTCTGGCAAGGGCACCGGTAGCAGGGATACCACCGAAGAATGGTGTTACGATATTGGCAATACCCTGTCCGATAAGCTCGGTGTTCGAGTCGTGCTTTTTACCTGTCACACCATCTGCCACCATAGCTGCCATCAGAGATTCAATGGCGCACAAAAGTGCAATGGTGATGGCAGGGGAGAAGAGCTCCTTCACGCTCTCCATCGAAAGTTCAGGGAGAGATGGTTTGGGGAATGCCAATCCACCTGCAAGCTCAGGGAATTTGTCTCCAATGGTAAGGAATGTGATACCATCAATCTTGGTTGCCACTACAGATGCAATGATGCCGATGATAATGGCAATAAGCGATCCTGGGACCTTCTTGGTAACCTTAGGCCATAAGATGCACACCAGCAGGCATACAAGACCCAGCAGTGTCTCAGACAATGTGATAGTGCCGAAATTCTTGAAATAGCAACCCCATTGTGCCAAGAATCCTGATGGGACACTCTCGATCTGAAGGCCGAAGAAGTCCTTAATCTGAGTCGAGAAGATAACCACAGCGATACCTGAAGTGAATCCGACGATGATAGGATAGGGGATAAACTTGATAAGGGTTCCGAGTTTGAAAACACCCATCAGCACAAGCATTATACCGGCCATTGCTGTGGCAATGATAAGTCCGTCCATACCAAATTTGGTGACAATACCGTAAATGATTACGATAAATGCACCTGTAGGACCACCTATAAGCGAGTAGGTTCCACCGAGGAACGACATCAGAAAGCCCGCAACTATCGCAGTGATAAGGCCTTGCTGAGGTGAAACACCTGATGAGATACCAAATGCAATTGCGAGTGGCAATGCAATAATTCCGACAATAACTCCGGCGATCAAATCTGCACGGAAGTCATCCATAGTGTACTTTCCTTTCTGGAAAAGGTCAAAAATTTTAGGTCTAAATGAGAAACGCATCACTTTTCATAATAAACCCCACGAACTTGGGCCCGTGGGGTAAAATTTTTTATTTGTATTCGTCCCAGCTCTTGATTTCTATTTCATCCTCGGTCATATTGCAGAACGAGATAATAAATGCAGATGCAAGTCTGGTATTTGTTATAAGCGGAATATTGAAGTCTACAGCGGCACGTCTGATTCTATAGCCGTTTGTAAGCTCGGTATGGGTCATATTCTTAGGGATATTGATCACCATATCGATCTGTTTGTTCTGCAGCATTTCGAGAGCTTGTGGTTCATTGCCCTCTTCAGTAGGCCAGTAGGCTCTGATAGAAGGGATGTTGTTCTCGCTCAAGTATTTGTGAGAACCGCCGGTCGCATAGATGGTGTACCCTTTGTCTGCAAGGAGTCTGCAAGCTTTTAGGAGCTCAGCTTTCTGTTTGGCATCACCTGAAGAGATAAGAATATTCTTCTTAGGGATAGAGTAACCCACAGAGAGCATAGACTTGAGGATAGCCTCATCGGTGTTGTCACCGATACATCCCACCTCACCGGTAGATGCCATATCCACACCAAGGATAGGGTCAGCCTTCTGTAGCCTTGCGAATGAGAACTGTGAGGCTTTGATACCTACATAATCGAGGTCAAATGCACTCTTGGCAGGAGGAGTAACCTCTTCACCGATCATTACTTTAGTAGCAAGCTCGATAAAGTTGATCTTAAGTACTTTAGATACAAATGGGAAGCTTCGTGAAGCTCTTAGATTACACTCGATAACTTTGATATCGTTCTCTTTGGCCAGGAACTGCATGTTGAATGGACCTGAAATCTTAAGGGCCTCAGCTGTCTTGCGGGCAATCTTCTTGATTCTGCGTGCTGTCTCCACATAAAGTTTCTGAGTAGGGAACTGGATGGTAGCGTCACCTGAGTGCACACCTGCAAACTCGATGTGTTCTGAGATAGCGTAAGCGATGACTTTACCGTTTTCAGCTACAGCATCAAACTCGATCTCTTTGGCGTGTCTTACAAATTCACTTACCACTACAGGGTGCTTCTTGGATACATTTGCTGCAAGTGACAGGAACTCTTCAAGCTCCTTATCATTTGAGCAGACATTCATAGCTGCACCTGAAAGTACGTATGAAGGGCGTACCAATACAGGGTAACCCACCTGCTCCACGAATTTGTGGATATCGCTGAGTGAAGTAAGCTCTTTCCATTTTGGCTGGTCGATACCAAGTTCATCCATCAAAGATGAGAACTTGTGTCTGTCCTCTGCATTGTCGATGCTGCTTGCCGATGTGCCGAGAAGGTTTACACCATTTGCATCCAGACGGATAGCCAGGTTGTTAGGAATCTGACCACCTACAGATACTACCATACCGTGAGGGTTCTCAAGGTCGTGGATATCCATAACCCTTTCGAATGTAAGCTCATCGAAGTACAGTCTGTCGCACATATCGTAGTCAGTAGATACTGTCTCAGGGTTGTAGTTGATCATCACACCTCTCCAGCCAGATTTTCTGATGGTTTGAAGTGCATTTACACTACACCAGTCAAACTCAACTGAACTACCGATACGGTAGGCACCCGAACCGAGTACGATAATTGACTTGCGGTCACCCTTGAAGTCGACATCGGATTTGGTACCGTTGTATGTGAGGTATAGGTAGTTTGCCTGAGCAGGATACTCTGCAGCCAATGTGTCGATCTGTTTCACTACAGGGGCAAGTCCGAACCCTTTTCTGTAATTTCTTACAGCCATAGCCATCTCTTCACCGTCGATAGAGTCTTTGAGTACAAGACGGCCTATCTGGAAGTCTGAGAAGCCCTGGCATTTGGCTTTCTTGAGAAGTTCGAAATCTACCTCTTCAAGTGTATTGAGGGCACGAAGTTCATCAGCTGTAATCTTTATGTTATAAAGTTTGTCCAGGAACCATCTGACAATCTTGGTGAGCTCATGGATCTGTTCTACAGTATATCCTGCATTGAATGCTTTTGAGATGACGAAGATACGTTTGTCGGTAGGCTGACGGAGAGCTTTGTCGATATCTTCCACTA
>JAZRHK010000203.1:0-23414 GCA_045644725.1 Candidatus Coprenecus sp.
TTTCAACACCGGGAATGTGACGGATATGAGTTATATGTTCTATAGATGCAACAGCCTTGCCTCCTTGGATGTTAATAATTTCAACACCGGGAATGTGACGGATATGAGTTATATGTTCTCTAACTGCAGCAGCCTTGCCTCCTTGTTTTTAAGCAGTTTTTCATTTATGTCGAATCCTCGTATTTCAGGTATGTTTAGCGGTACAGGAAGTAATGCAGAAAACAAACCCATCCCTATCTATGTCACAGCAACTGGGAAGCAATACATAGAGACCACAGGTGGTAGTGGAATAAATAATAGCTTCGCCATCCTCAATGTAGTATGGGTAGCACATCTCCCCGAAGGTACTACATTTAATAGCACAGTCGATGCCTTTATGACAGGAAAAGGGATTACCGCTATCAAATTTATAACCAATAGTGCTACCACAAGCGAAAATGTACTTGTGGATGGTAGCATCTACTTGGTACAGAATGGAAATACCCTTGAAATTCACACTGCAGCAGATCAGTATGTAGCGAATAGTAATTGCAAACAAATGTTTTATGCTTATAGCTATAATGGCCTTAAATCTTTTGCGCAGATACAAACCATTGATTTTGGAGAGAATTTCAATACACAGAACGTGTCTGATATGATGCAGATGTTCTCCGATTGCTCAAGCCTTACATCGTTGGATGTAAGTAACTTTGACACTCAGAACGTGACTGATATGGCCTATATGTTCTACAATTGCTCAGGTCTTACTACGTTGGATTTAAGCAGTTTTAACACCCAAAACGTGATTGATATGCAGTATATGTTCTCTGACTGCTCAAGACTTACTACGTTGGATTTAAGCAATTTTAACACCCAGAACGTGATTATAATGCGTTATATGTTCTATGGCTGCTCATCTCTTTCCTCTTTGAATATAAGTAAATTCAACACTGAGAAGGTGACCAATATGGTAGAGATGTTCTCTAGCTGCCCAAGACTTACTTCCCTGGATGTTAGTAATTTCAATACCCAGAACGTAACAAATATGGCAGGGATGTTCTATGAGTGTTCAGGACTAACTTCTCTGGATCTCAGAAACTTCAACACTCAGAATGTTACTAATATGGGTATAATGTTCAGTGGCTGCTCATCCCTTTCCTCTTTGAATATAAGTAAATTCAACACTGGGAAGGTGACCATGATGATAGAGATGTTCTCTGGCTGCTCAAGACTGACCTCTCTGGATCTTAGTAACTTCAACACTGAGAATGTAACAAAAATGACATCTATGTTCAGTGGCTGTTCATCCATCTCCTCTTTGAATATAAGTAAATTCAACACTGGGAAGGTAACCGATATGTCATCTATGTTCGAAGGATGCTTAGGGCTGACGTCTTTGGATATCAGCAGCTTCAATACTCAAAATGTTACTAATACGAGTCATATGTTTGATAGATGCAGAAAGCTGACCTCTTTGAATCTCAGGAATTTTAATACTGCGAAAGTGATCGATATGAACCATATGTTCCATGAATGCGAAGAGCTTACTTCTTTGAATCTTAGGAGTTTTAACACTGAGAAGGTGGTATATATGAACTATATGTTTTATGAATGCAGCAAGATGGATTCATTCGATTTAAGCAGTTTCAATACTCAAAATGTTGCTGATATGAGTTATATGTTCGCTAACTGTACAGGACTTGAATCTCTAGATCTTAGTAATTTCAATACTGAGAATGTGACCAATATGAGATGGATGTTCGGTGGTTGTTCAGACCTTAAGTCTCTTAAGATAAGTAACTTTAATACTCAAAAGGTGGTATATATGAACTCTATGTTTGATGGATGCTACATGATAGGGGGCTTGGATCTTCGTAAATTTACATTTACAAGTAATCCAACTGTGGAACACATGTTTCGTAACACAGGAAAGAATTCTTTATCCAAACCTGTCCAATTCTTTGTCACTGCGGCAGGAAAGCAATACATAGTGAGTAAAGGAAATAGCAATATAAATCTCAATTACCTCATCGTATGGTGAAAATATAAACCCTCGCTCACACACCTGCAGGTTTTTTCCCGATTTCTCGCATGTGTGTAACAAAAATGCCCGAACAGATCGGGCATTTTGTAAAGTATTGTCAATCGCAATAGACTAGAATTCAGGAATGATACTTTGGAGCCTGATGCCGTTTGAGCCTTTGATCAAGAGTGTGTAGTTTTTAGGGTGGGTCTTGTGAACAGACTCTTTAAGTGCCTCGACATCATCGAAGAATTCGAAACTCTCTCCACAGCCAATCTCAAATGCATACCCTTTCTGGGCGGCAAACTCCTTACCTACCAGAATCACTTTCTTAAGATCCATCTTAGAGAGGATATCGATTATCTCACGGTGCTCAGACTCGGAGTACTCACCGAGCTCCCTCATATCACCGAGGATGACGCCTTTGTTTTTGAACTCTGTCTTATCGAAATTGTCAAGCGAGACCTTCATGCTGGTAGGATTGGCATTGTAAGCATCTACCACCAGAAGATTATGTTTCCCTTTTTTCAGCTCTGAACGGTTGTTGGTGGGGACATATTCAGCCACAGCTGCATAGCACTCCTGCGTAGGGACTCCGAAGTGTTCACCTATAGCGATGGCAGCCAGGACATTATCCACATTATATGACCCTACAACATGTGTGTTGTCCACTGCACTTCCTATCTTGATACGGAGATATGGGTCGTGAGCTGTGACAGGAAGTACCTCCACCTCCTGATGTTTGACCCCATAGGTGATTGGGTTGATGCCCGGTCTGTCATCGACCATCTTGAACAGATCTGGATTGTCCACATTGAGGAAAACTGTACCCGAGTGCTCCTGAAGATAGTCGTAAAGCTCACCTTTGGTCTTTTTGACACCTTCAAATGAGCCAAAACCCTGAAGATGGGCCTTACCCACATTGGTAATCAGACCGAAATTGGGGACAGCTACATTTACAAGCTCCTCAATGTCACCGGGATGGCTTGCCCCCATCTCCACTACCGCGATCTGTGTGGACATCGATATTTTGAATAGGGTCATCGGCACACCGATGCTGTTATTGAGGTTACCTTCAGTAGCCACTACCCTGAATCTCTTGGATAGGACAGCTTTAATGAGCTCCTTAGTGGTAGTTTTGCCATTGGTACCGGTAAGACCGATTACAGGTATCCTGAATCCCTGTCTGTGCCATTTGGCCAGGAGTTGAAAAGCCCTCAACGGACTCTCTACCAGAATATACCTCTTAAGCCTGTCCCTGTCTGTCTTTGTCCCATAGTCAGGATTCAATCTTGCAGCTGCTACCCTCTGACCAAATTCTGAATCCCTCTCCACTACCGAAATGAGGGCACCTTTTTCAAGGGCCTGACGTGCATAATTGTTCCCATCGAAACTCTCTCCCCTGAGGGCAAAGAATATATTGCCGGCAGCTACACTTCTGCTGTCGGTGCTCACCCCAGATGAAAATGGGAAGAGCTCAAGTATCTGGCTTATCTCTTTACTCATAGTGACTATTTCTTGCCTGTAGAACCAAATCCGCCAGCACCCCTCTCACTCTCAGAGAGCTGTTCAACCTCTACCCACTCCACTTTCTCATAGCGTGCTATCACCATCTGGGCAATTCTCTCCCCTGGATTGATGGTAAAATCCTCTTTTGACAGATTGACCAGAATCACCTTGATCTCACCTCTATAGTCTGCATCTATGGTGCCAGGAGAGTTGACTATGGAGATTCCATGCTTTGCTGCAAGACCGCTTCTGGGCCTAATCTGCGCCTCATGCCCTTCGGGCAATTCAATATAGATCCCAGTAGGGACCAATGCCCTCTCAAGAGAAGACAATACGATGGGTTCATCAATGGCTGCCCTCAAATCTACCCCTGCAGAGTGCGCAGTGGCATATTCGGGTGTGCTATAGTTCGACTTGTTTACTATTTTTACTTCCATATCTTACAAATAAGAAATATGCTGCAATATACACAAAAATCAATACCGTTCTCATCACAAGCTTCCAAATCAGGTTAAGTTCCCCAGGTATAAGCAAGTTCACTCCGTAGAGGAGAAGGCCACCTGAGATTATCCCCAATATCCTGCACCATTTGTATGGTATCCTGTAATACTTGTTCCCCAGAAGGGTACTCACCACCAGCATCACCAGATAGCTTGCGAAGTGGCCCCAGGCAGCTGCCCAGTATGAATATTTGGCCAGGAACAACACATTTACCACCGCTGTCACCAGCAATCCTGCCATCGTAATCCAAATGGCATAGGATGATTTGTCCGAGAGTTTGTACCACATCGAGACATTGAACAGCATCCCAAGCATCATATAGGCCAGCAGCATTATCGGGACTATCCCCATCCCTACCCTGAAATCGCGCCCTACGATAAACTGGATAATGTCAATATAGAAAATGATTCCGAGGAACACCAGCATACAGAACGCCACAAAATACTCCATCACCTGTGCATACAGCTCTTTCGAACCCTTGTCCCTGGCTCTGGAGAAGAAGAACGGCTCCGCTGCAAACCTGAACATCTGAACAAAGAGGGACATAATCACTGCCACCTTTACTGCAGCCTGATATATGCCCAGATCCGATCTCCAAAGTGTGTCATCCACATTGAAATACCTGAACAATATCCTGTCAAGAAAGTCATTGATCACCCCTGGGAGCCCCGCTATCATCAAAGGGAGCGAATAGAGCATCAGTCCTTTCCACACCTTCCTGTCAAGCTCAAACCTGAGCTTCAATATATCCGGGACAAACAGGAGCAGTGCCACCACGCAGCTCACACATATGGAGAAGATAGGATATGAGAAATCGGGGGTAGCAGAGACAAACTTCAACAGGAATGTTTCGGGATGTGAAGCTGCAAATGTGGGGAACCACACGAAGAGCAACACATTTGACCCCACCTCTGTAAGAATCTTGGTGGTCTTGAAGATGGCAAACTTCCACGCCTTGGTCTCAAACCTGAGCTTGGCAAAAAGTATTGCCGTGAATGAGTCTATTGCCAATATGAGACCTATGTAGACATAGCAGAGGCAGTAGCCCGGATAACCCATCGCCACAGAGATGGAGTCACCGAAAAAGAGCATCACCAGCAGGAATGCCAATGAGACAGCCGACACTGATATGAGGGCAGTGGAGAAGACCTGTGCAGGGACAGCCCCCTCCTTATTGGCAAATCTGAAGCACCCCGTCTCAAGTCCGAGGGTCAATACCACCTGAAACATAGCGATATAGGCCATGAACTCCGTGAGGACACCATAATCTGCTGTAGTCAGGTAATATGTATACAAAGGGAGAAATAGGAAATTTATAAAGCGGGCCAGGATAGTGCTGACCCCATATATGGCGGTCTCCCCCGCCAGTTTTTTCAATATGCTGCTGTTTGATCCCATATCAGTTCTTTAGCCCGCGAGGCTTGAATATTAAAAATCCCAAGTTCAGCTGAGGATAGAATTTTGTATCTGATTTCTGGTAGTATGCACATGAAAGGGAGACTGGGCCGAGCGGAGACTGCCATACAAAAGCAGCATCTCCCATAAAATTTCCCATAGGGAACTGCTCCGAGAAATCATACATACCACCCCCCTTCTCCAATATCATCTTGTATGGCTGGAAATATCCGACAGCAATCCTCAAAGAGAGACTTGTTCCGAATTTGAAAACAGGTGTAAGTGTTGCCGCCGCAAATATGTGGGCACGGTACTCCTCCAGGAGGAGAGTCTTGCTGTGTACCGTCGGGGTATATGCAGGTGAGAGCAGGACAGTGGAGATATAGTCTCCCATCCTTATCGGATTGGAGAGTACAACATTTGCATTCAGGCCCAAAGAGAACCATTTGGCTATGTTGTAGTAGTTGTCTACGCTCAGATCTATGATGACGCTATGCTTGTATGGGTTGTATATATCCGGAAACTTGTGCTCCGCAGACAGTGTTCCTGGAATAAATGTCTCCTTACCATACACATATCTCAAATCCAGATGCCTTCTTTTTCCCTCTGTAGGGTACAATTTATAATTCAGAGTATTTTGCTCCACCTGAATCCTGGGTGTAAGATACAGGAACTCAGTCCTGTCCTTCTTGTCATACTTGTTATAGGAATTGGTGGGATAGTAGTCATAGTGATTGAAACCTGCACTGCCTCCAATATTTATCAGCATACCATGTCTGGATGAGAGTGGCATCCCGACAGAAAGTGTACCATACACCTCGGTCTCCATAACATTCCTAGCCAATGTGGTAGAGAAAATCGGGCTCTGGTTACTTGAGAGGTAATCAAAACGGTGGGCGACAACATCCATCTCCACATAACTGAGAGGATTGAATGTCATATCCTTTCTCAAACTCATGTCTGCACCTATGTACAGCTGCCCCACATTTATATTCAAAGCGCCTCTATATGGGTGCTTGTCCATATCCTGATATGATATGCCGATATATCCCTGAAGGAGTGAAGATGATGATATGTTTCCCCCTGCAGAGAGGGTTACTCCACGTTTTTTGGTGGCATCTATATTCAGTGTGAAGAGGGAATCCTCAGGATTGAATTTGGCTGTCGGATAAAAAGTGTTGACTGTTTTGGCTGCAGTAACCTTATAATAGCCCCTTTTTGCCTGATAGAACGTAAAAGTATCCCGCCCTTGGGAAATGGTTTGTGATATATACTCCCTCTCTAGCGAGTCCAGGTCCCCTTTGATGACCAGATTTTTGAAGATAAGTGACGGGCATCTCTGTCGGAAAGCAAGCCTCATACTATCTACCTGAGCCTGTGACCTCTCTCTCTGAATCCTCTTTTTAAGCTCTGGAATATATTTCATCGCCTCATTGTATCCCTTCTCCATCACCTCATCAACCGCATGGAAATCCATCAGGCTGTACTCATCATATTCACCACTTATCACAAGGCCCTGTTCGATCGGAATATTGTAATCCGAGTCCACAGAGACCATAAGTTCTATCATTCCGAACGGGTCATCATCCGCAAATGTCATCGCCTCTCCTTTGACACACTTGGATCCTATCAGATAGTCCGGGCTATGTATCTCCTCCATAAGTTGCCAAGGAAAGTTATTGTAGAAACCTCCGTCAAAAAGGAGAGTAGAGTCTATCACAATGGGCTTGAAATATGCCGGAAATGTCATTGAAGCTCTGATAGCCGATCCCAAATCACCGGAAGTGCTTACATGCTGCTTTTTGTTGGATATATCTGCAGATACGCAAAAGAATGGTACCATCAATTTATTGAAATCATATTCTGCCGCTGCAGATGAGGTTCCAAAAAGTTGGACTACGGCCAGATCCATCGGATATGGTGACACTATGCTCGTGGGGAGTGACAGAGTAAGCCCCTTGTACTTCCCACTCCTATCAAAATCTTTTTTGAGATTGATATTGACCATGGTGGGAGTATTGTCTGTCTGGTAAAGAAATGTGGAGTAATCCCTCTCCTGCTGTCCCTTGTACCATGAAAGGAATCTGTCGGACTTGATTATATAAACCATATCATCCACTGAGAGTCCAATGGCATACATACCCCCCACAATTGCCCCCATGGATGTGCCGGAAATATAGTCAATAGGGATATTATTCTCCTCCAATGCCTTTATCACCCCCAGATGGGAAAGACCTTTGGCCCCACCTCCACTGAGAACCAGTCCCACAGACTGTGAAAACACCTGCACGGAGATTAAAAAAAAGGCTGTGAGTATGGAAATTTTTCTCATTTTGCACTATATTTGCAAAAGTCAAAGGTACAAAAAAACATACATAAAGAAGTTATGAAAACAAGAATTATTACACTACTGCTGATTGCCCCATTCCTCATCTGGTCATGTGGAAACAACCAATCAAAAAAGGATAAAACTGCAGCTGAGAAAATAACAGAAGAAACTAAAGATATGGAAACTAAACTAGCATTCAATCCTGAAGCTCTTCCAGAAGAGCCCATTTTTGAAATCGTAACATCAGAAGGGACCATCACCGTCCTTCTATACAAGGACACTCCTCTACATAGGGACAATTTCGTCAAGCTTGCATCTGAAAGCTTCTATGACGGCATTTTGTTCCATAGAGTTATCAATGGATTCATGATTCAGGTAGGAGACCCTCTTACCAAGGACCCCGCAAATGCCCCCAAATTCGGAACCGGCGGCCCAGGCTACACAGTACCGGCAGAATTTGTCCCTGAGCACAGACACATAAAAGGGGCACTTGCCGCTGCGAGACTTGGCGACATGGCCAATCCCAAGAGAGCTTCATCAGGCTCACAATTCTATATCGTACAGGATGAAAGGACATGCGCACAGCTTGATGGGGCATACACTGTATTCGGCGAGACACTTGACGGTTTTGAGGTGATAGACAAGATCGCCTCTGTCCAGACAGACCAGAGGGACAGACCTGTAAAAGACATCAAGATAATAACCATTAAGCCTGTTATCTAAAATGAGAAGGATACTGATTGGGATGATACTGGTTTCATCCCTTTCTTTTGTTTCGTGCAAAAGCAAGACAGAGGCGGTACCGACACCCCCGGAGTACAAAACCAGACTGATCGACACCACCACAGCTGTGGTATATTCCGAATATTCTGCAGTGCTGCAGAGTGAAGCCATAGTGGAGATAAGGCCGAAGGTATCAGGTTATCTGGCCAAGATAGCTGTCAACGAGGGTCAATGGGTAAACAAGGGGACCCTATTGTTCAAGATTGATGACGCTGACTACATCCAGAAGGTCAACTCTGCCAAAGCTGGAATGCAATCCGCCAAGGCAAAAAGGGACAACGCTTTACTGGAGGTAAAAAAGCTCACACCTCTTGTAGAGAAAGGTATTATAAGTTCGTTTGAACTTGAGACCAAAAATGGGAATCTTGAAGCCGCAGAAGCTGCGCTTGCTCAAGCAGAGGCTGCATACGAAGATGCCAAAATCAACCTCGGCTACACCTCCATCACTGCACCCACTTCAGGAGTGCTGAGCAGAATAGAGGTACGTGTAGGCTCACTTGTAGGACCATCAAACACAGCTCGTCTTACCACCATATCCGGCGATGGCGATGTTTACGCATACTTCTCATTTGACGAGAAAAACCTGGCACCTCTCAGAAGGGCAAAATTCAACAGCGGTGAACACAACCCCACCGGCAAATCCAATATTGAACTGATATTGGCCGATGGCCACGAGTATGGGCATAAGGGCAAAATGGAGTCCGCATCGGGGATAATAGACCGCACTACCGGCTCCATCCAGCTCAAGGTAGTATTCCCAAACCCTGACAATGAGATACTTTCAGGCAGCAGCGGAACAGTGAAAATTCCCGCGACATACAGCGGATGCATTACTGTTCCCCAAAGTGCCACCTATGAGCTGCAGGACAAGATCATGATTTATGTCGTCAATGCAGACAATACCGTCACCAGAAAAATAATCACTATTGAAGGGACATCCGGCAAAGATTATGTCGTATCTGGCGGCCTTAAAGCTGGCGACCGAATAGTGATTGAGGGTGCAGACAAACTCAAGGATGGCATGACAATCACCCCTAAAGAGTAAGACAATGGCTAAAAACATGTTTTTGAAACGGCCGGTTCTCTCTACGGTCATTTCTATCCTTATAGTGATTCTGGGAGTTCTGGGACTTGTCTCTCTCCCTATCACGTCATACCCCAATATTGCATCACCTATGGTGCAGGTGACCGCCCAGTATCCGGGAGCTAACGCCGAGGTTGTCCTCAAGAGTGTGATAGCGCCTCTGGAGGAGCAGATAAATGGAGTGGAAGGTATGACATACATATCCTCTTCTGCCGGCAATGACGGAAGTGCCACCATCAAAGTGTATTTCAAATTGGGAACAGACCCGGACATGGCTGCTGTCAATGTACAGAACCGCGTGTCTGCCGCATCAAGCAAACTCCCTGCCGCGGTAACATCTTATGGTGTAACGACCGAAAAGATGCAGAACACCATCCTGTTGATGCTGTCCGTATACTCGGAAAATCCGGACTTTGACCAGACATTCGTAGAGAACTATGTAAGGATCAATGTTTTCCCCGAGCTACAGAGAATCAACGGTGTAGGCAGACTGAACGTTTTCGGTGCAGGTGACTACGCCATACGCATATGGCTTGACCCTGATAAGATGGCCATGCTGAATCTAATGCCAAGCGACATCACTGCAGCACTTCAAGAGCAGAACATTGAAGCTGCACCAGGCAAATTCGGAGAAAACAGCGATGTCGCCTTTGAGTACACCATAAAGTACAAAGGCAAATTCACAGAACCTGTACAATATGAAAATATTGTTTTGAAGGCATTCCCTGACGGAAGGATCCTCAAACTGAAAGATGTAGCAAAAGTAGAGCTCGGCTCATTCAATTACTCAGTCAAAAATAGTGCATTCGGTCACCCGAGTATCAGTATGGCTGCATACCAGATGGCCGGATCCAATGCCCAAGTGGTGGTCAATGACCTGCTCAACAAGATGGAAGAGCTGTCTGAAGATTTTCCGGAGGGGATGACTTGGATCGCCCCATACAATACCAACAAATTCCTGGATGCATCTATCCATCACGTCCTGCAGACCCTTTTTGAGGCATTTATCCTGGTATTCCTAGTAGTATTCGTGTTCTTGCAGGATCTGAAATCTACTATTATCCCGAGTATCTCGGCACTTGTGGCCCTCATCGGCACCATGTTCTGCCTGGTATTGTTCGGATTCACTATAAATATGCTCACCCTCTTCGCACTTGTCCTGGCGATTGGAATTGTGGTCGACGACGCCATTGTCGTCGTGGAGGCTGTACATGCCAAGCTGCAGGAGGGGTATAAAAGCTCATACGAGGCGACAGAGAGCGCCATGGGCGAGATCCAAGGGGCCATCATCTCCATCTCACTGGTGATGTCCGCTGTATTTATCCCCGTCAGCTTCATGACCGGATCGACCGGCGTGTTCTACCAGCAGTTCGCCCTCACCCTCGCATGCTCAGTGATATTGTCCGCGATCAATGCATTGACCCTCAGCCCTGTAATGTGCGCCATCTTCATCAAACCGCACCACCATGAAGGGGAGGAGAAGGTATCTTTCGGCAAGAGACTGGCGAACAGCTTCAATGCAGCATTTGACACCATGACCGAGAAATACGGAAATGTATTGACCCTCTTCTCCAGAAAAAAAATTATCCCAATATCGATACTTGCCGCATTTGGAATCATTGCTGTAGTACTAATGAAAAATACCCCATCAGGCTTCATTCCGAATGAAGATCAGGGTATCATTATGGTAGACCTTTCGATGCCTGCAGGAACTTCATTGTCCAGAACAAATGAAATCCTTTCAGAGATCGACTCAATTTGCGGCACATCACCGGTAGTGGTGGACAGGATGTGCGTAGCGGGCAGCAGCCTGATGAACGACGCGATCGGAGGATCTTATGGTCTGATAGTTATGTCACTGAAAGATTGGGAAGAGAGAGAGGGTATTACAGTGAAGAATGTAATAGGTGAACTCACCCAGAAGGTATCACACATCAGGGATGGTAAAATAATATTTTTCGTCCCCCCTACTGTTCCAGGCTTCGGTATATCTTCCGGCTTCGAAATGCAGTTGCAGGACAAGAGTGGAGGTTCGCTTGAGAAGTTCTACGAAGTGCAACAGAATTATATCAGCAAACTGTCAGAGCGTAAAGAGATCCAATATGCCTCATCATCATTCAACATCAACTTCCCCCAATACGAATTTGATGTGAATGTGGACAAATGCAAGCTCGCAGGTGTCAGGGTAAGTGACGTTTTCAGCACACTTCAGGCATACTACGGATCTTCTATAATCTCTGACTTCAACAGATTCAACAAATACTACAGGGTACTTATCCAGGCTGATCCACAATATAGGGAAAACCTCATTTCCATCAATGCCATAAAAGTAAGGAACTCTTCAGGCGAGATGGTACCTGTCTCTACTCTGGTGGATTTCAGAAGGGTATATGGACCTGAACTTCTGAACAGGTACAACCTCTACACAGCTACCACCATCACAGGAGCACCTACTGCAGGCTACTCTACCGGAGATGCCATAAACGCTATCAGGGAGGTCGCAGCAGAGGAACTTCCTACTGGCTACGGTTACGATTTCTCAGGTATGACGCGGGAAGAGATATCATCATCGGGGCAACAAGGGATCATTTTCCTACTGTGTTTCATATTTGTTTTCCTTATTCTTTCTGCTCAATACGAAAGCTATATCCTACCATGGTCAGTGCTTACTGCACTGGTAATCGGTGTAGCCGGTGTATACATATTTATAAATATCTTCGGCATAGAGAGCAACATCTATGTTCAGGTAGCATTGATTATGCTTATCGGTCTGCTGGCCAAAAACGGTATTCTAATTGTAGAATTTGCAAAACAAAGATACGAAGCGGGAATACCCGTCGTGGAAGCAGCCATAAGCGGGGCAAAAGCCCGTCTGAGACCTATCCTCATGACCTCTTTCGCCTTTATCTTCGGACTGGTTCCTCTATGTCTGTCCAGCGGAGCAGGTGCTGTGGGCAACATCTCGATTGGCGTAGCTGCTGTCGGTGGCATGTTTATCGGCACTTTGTTCGGAGTATTCGTAATCCCTACCCTATATATTATCTTTCAGAACCTGGACAGTAAACTTAGCAAAAAGAAAGCATGAAAAGGATAATATTCATATTGGCAGCAACCATACTTGTCTCCTCCTGCGCTATAAAATACCAGCAGCCAGAGATAGATGCGAAGCATCTGGTCAGAGGAGCAGAGAGTACAGATACCACTTTTGATATTGCCTATCTCAACTGGAGGGACTTCTATAAGGATCCCCACCTCACCAGTCTGATAGATTCAGCATTGGCGAACAATATCGACATGAAGATTGCCATTGCCCGTGTGGAGCAGGCATCATCATATTTCAAGCAGGGCAAATCCGCCTTCTTCCCTTCTTTGGGAGCAAGTGCCTCAGCCGGATACACCAAGCCGGATCTGGCATCACAGCAGACCCCATATTTCTCATTGGGTGCAAATTTCTCATGGGAATTGGACATTTGGGGTAAGATCCGGAGTGCCAAGCGGAGCAAATATGAACAGCTTCTAGCCCAACAGAGCACAAAAAATGCAATCCAGACGAAGCTCATTTCTGATCTTGCCAAAGCATATTATACGCTGATTATTCTCGACACCCAGAAGAGATTTGTCATCGAGACCATCAAGAACAGAGAAGAGTACCTCGCTACTGTCAAAGATCTGAAAAAGGCTGCCCACGTTACAGAGGTAGCTGTACTTCAGGCAGAAGCCCAGCTTATGGCAGCAAAAACATACCTGCCAGACATTAATCAGGCCATTTTCCAGACAGAGAACACCATCTCTTTACTGTTGGGCAAAGCACCTGCGTATATTGAGCGCAGTACAGCTGACCAGATACAGGAGATAAGATTCCCTATAATAGAACAGGGTGGGGTTCCTGCCGCATTGCTCCGCAATAGACCTGATATCCTGGCAGCAGAGCATTCGCTCAAAGGGGCAATGGAGGGTTTCAATTCAGCCAAAGCTGCCATGTACCCGTCACTCTCCATCACAGGCAATATATCAACTGATGCAGCACAGATATCCCAATGGTTTGCAATGCCTGGTTCGCTCCTTTACGGAATCTTCGGAGGGCTGACCCAACCCATATTCCATGGCAGAGCCCTCAAGACACAAAAGGAGGTTGCATACCAGGAATACCGGATTGCAGCGCTTGGCTTTCAGCAGAGCGTACTTTCTGCTGGAATGGAGGTTTCCAATGTCCTCTCATCAATGAGAACTGACCGCGAGAAGGTACTTTATATGACCAAACAGACCTATGCTCTGGAAAAAGCTTATGAATACTCTGTAGAGCTTCTCATCAACGGCTACGCAAATTATCTGGATGTTCTTAGCGCACAGGAGGGCTATTTCAACTCTAAAATAGCGCTAATCATGGGGTTACAAGAGTGTCTGAACGATCAGATTGATCTTTACAGAGCACTTGGCGGTGGTTGGAGATAACTTTGGCACGGTACTTGTATAAAACTTTATCAGATAGATTTTCATAGATTAAGTTTTAGGTTAAAATAAAGATCAGGTGGCAAAAAAATGCTGCCTTTTCTTTTTTATATAAAAATTATGGCTACATTTGCGAGCCTTTTCTCGAGTAGATAAGGAGGTTATATTTTTAAACAACTTAATAAACCTATTTAAAATGGCTGTTAAAATCCGTTTAGCCCGCCACGGTAAGAAAAATTACGCTTTCTATCACATCGTGGCTGCTGACTCTCGCGCTCCACGCGATGGTCGTTTCATCGAGCTTCTTGGCTCTTACAATCCAAACACTAACCCTGCAACTATCAACCTTGACGCTGAAAAAGCCCTCAAATGGCTTAACAATGGTGCTCAACCTTCTGATACTTGCCGTCGCATCCTTTCTTACGAGGGTATCCTTCTTAAGAAACACCTTCAGGGTGGCGTTCTTAAAGGTGCTCTAACCCAAGAGGCTGCTGACCAGAAATGGGAGGCTTGGAAAGCTGAAAAAGCTGCTAAAGTAAACGCTAAGAAACAAAATCTTTCAGCTACTGCTAAAGCTGCTGCTAAAGAGAGCCTTGCTGCTGAAGCTAAGGTAAACCAAGAGAGAGCAGAGGCAATTGCAAAGAGAAAAGCTGAAGAGGCTGCTGCTAAAGCTGCTGAAGAGGCTGCTGCAGCTGCAGAAGCTGCTCCTGCAGAGGAGACTGCTGAAAATCCTGAGGCTTAATCAGATGTTTCCGGCAACTGACGATCTTCTGCCGATAGCACAGGTGTTGAAATCATACGGCACCGAAGGGGAGGTTTTGATAAGCTTCCTCGCAGCGATGCCTGACGATATTGACCTTAACGAACCGGTGTTCCTCATCCCTGAGGGACTGCCGGTTCCTTTTTTTATTGAGGATCTCCAGTTCAGGGGTACCACCAAAGCCCTGGTCAAATTCGAGGACATCGACTCTATGAAAGAGGCAGAGGAGATTGTAAACCGGAAGCTTTACTACCCATCAGACATGTGTTACAGCGAAGAGAGAGACTCGCTGCTAGGATACACTCTGTTCAACCAGAACGGTGACAAGATCGGTATCATCACACAGGTTCACGATTTTTCAGGGAACACTTGTATCGAGGTCAAAGGATCCCTGATCCCTTTCCATCCTGACCTCATAATAAAACAACAAAAAAAGGGTAAGAAACTTACCCTTAATATCCCTGAAGGAATCCTTTAGAGCTCTAGAATCTGGAGACAATCTCCTTCACTTTTGCCACCTTCTCATCCAAAAGCTCCTTGTTTGTCGCTTCACACAGGAAGCGGAGATATGGTTCTGTATTTGATGGCCTTATATTATACCACCACTGCGGAAATTCCTCCCTGTATCCATCAAAGTCCATCGACAATGTTGGCGCTTCCACTGACCTGAAATAGTCACGGACAGCATCCATCGCACCCTGCTTGTCCTCCAATTTGAAGTTGATCTCACCGGAATTCTGGTACTTTTCTATTTGCGATATGAGGAATGAGAGAGATGCTCCCCTTTTCTTCATCTGAGCCACAATGTCCAGGACTATGAGCGAGGCCATTATACCGCTGTCTGAATAGTAGAAGTCCTTAAAGTAGTAGTGACCAGCCAGCTCGCCGCCGAACAGACCGTTCAGGTCTCTGAGTTTGGGTGCAGCAAATGCCCTGCCTACTCTCCATGTATTGATTACTCCTCCCATTGGTGCAAGATACTCACCTACTGCCTTTGAACTCCTGATGTCCTGAATGACACCCGCCTTCAGATTAGGCGTATCCATCAGAACCTGCCTGCGCTCCTTGACAGCCTCTGAAGAGCCAATAGCTTCCAGGAAGAAATGGCCCAAAAGGGCAATGATCAAATCTGGAGAGATAAATCTCGAGTTCTCATCCACAAACATCACTCTATCCGCATCACCGTCATAGATGACTCCTATATCACATTTCCTCTCTGCCACAAGCTTGCGGAGAGCCTCCGTATTCTCCGGAATCAGCGGATTGGCCTCGTGGTTAGGGAATGTCCCGTCAAGATCATCAAAGATATAGTGAAGTCGCTCTGATCCCTCGCCAATCAGCTCCTTTATAAGGAGGCCTGCCATACCGTTGGAGATATCGATACCTATGTTAAGATTTGAGTAGTCCCCCAAATATCTTCTCTGGAACTCCAGATACTCACTTTTCACATCTATATCGTACACTTTGCCCTTTTCCGCCGCAGGTTCACATATTCTCCCCTCCTTTATCCACCCCTCTATGGTGCCCAGACCAGAATCGTACCCGACAGGAAGGGCATTTTCACGAGAGACCTTCAAACCATTATATTCCCGTGGATTGTGCGATGCGGTAATCTGCACAGATGCCTTGAACCCTTTGGCCGCTGTACCCCAATATATCATAGGGGTGGTGGCAAGACCTGCATCATATACATCTGCACCGGCATCGGTTATACCTTTGAGAAGGTATTCGTGCATCTCAGGGGATGACTCCCTCACATCCCGACCGACAAGAACTTTGTCTGCCCCCAGAAGTCCCGGAAGGAAATAGCCCACCATATATACTGTATCCTTATCAAAATCCTTATTGTAGACACCTCTGATGTCGTATGCGTGAAATGCTCCCATAACCGTATTATTTAGATTTGTCCAGTTTGATTTTGTAATGTGCAGCCACTTTGCCTTTTGAGATGTTGTGAAGTTTGCTGCTTATCATTTTCTTTCTGATAGGGGCAGCTCTATCCACAAACATAACTCCATTAAGGTGATCAAGTTCGTGCTGCACCATCCTGGCTGCAAAGTCATCAAACTCCTCTACGTGTTTCACGAAATCCCTATCGTAATACTCAACTTTAATCTTCTTGGGACGGATGACATCACAATTGATGTCAGGTATACTTAAGCAACCTTCACTATATGTGGAAGTCTCCTCACTCTCTTCAAGCACCACCGGATTTATCATAACTCTGAAGAAATCCTTAAGGTAGTGGTATGTATCTGCTATATCCCTTCCATCCACCATCACACATTGGATATCCTTGCCCACTTGAGGAGCAGCAAGGCCTACACCATCGGCGTTTTTCATAGTCTCGAACATGTCATCCACAAACTTGCCGAACACCTCCTTGTCAATATTTTCAATATCGACTTCTTTTGACTTGGCTCTCAATACATCAGAGCCATATACATAAATTGGTAGTATCATATCTTTTATCTATTTCTTTCTATCCATATAAGTCTGCAAAATGAGGGCCGCACTCACTTTGTCCACGGCCGCCTTGTTCCTGCGGTCCATCTTCTTCACACCACTGTCTATAAGTGACTGGAAGGCGAGCACGGAGGTAAACCTCTCATCCTCCAGAACAATAGGTATTTGGGGAAAAGCCTTCTTGAGCTGCTTCAGGAACACATCCACATACTGAGCTGCCTCAGAGGGTCTGTTATCCATATTCATCGGGTATCCCACTACAAACGTATCCACCTCCTCTTTGGTGGTATAAGTTTTGAGGTAATTAATTATATTTGCAGTCGGAACGGTTTCCAATGGTGATGCAAAAATTCCGAGCGGGTCACTTACTGCAACACCCACACGCTTTTTGCCGTAGTCTATTCCTAAAATCCGTTTCATAATGCAAATTTAACATTTTAATGAAAAAGAAGAAGTTTAGAACAAGATATCGTTTCTCCATAGTGGAGGACAATTCCCACAAGGTACGTTTCCAGTTCAAGGCGAGCAGACTTACTGCCACTACAGGTGCGATATTCGGTTTATTGTTTATCCTCTCCGTACTGCTGACTATCATAGCATACACACCTTTGAAACGTCTCATTCCAGGATATCCCTCTCCAGAAACCCGCAGGGAGGCCATTCAGAATGCAGCCAAGATCGAGAGACTCGAGCAGCAACTCATCATATGGTCTGTACAAATGGAGAACATCCAACGCATATACAAAGGAGAAAAGCCTGTAAACATTGACAGCCTGCTCAAGGACAGCACCATTTTCCATAAAGAGTCGATATCCGGTATGGTAACCAGAGAGGACTCCCTTTTGAAAGAGAAATTTCTGGAGCAGGAAGAATTCGACATATCCACCATCCGATCTGCCAAGATTGAGCAGATAGAGGGTCTCCTCTTCTTCCCTCCCATCAAAGGGGTAATTACCGAGCACTACAATCCTGCCATAGGCCACCCTTTTGTGGATCTGGCAGCGCCCAACAACTCCACTGTTTTTGCAGTTCTGGATGGGACGATCATATCTGCAGCATGGAGCGACGATACAGGTTTCAACATCCAGATACAGCACTCAAATGAACTCGTCTCGGTCTACAAGCACAATTCCCGCCTTCTTAAAAAAGCGGGAGACAAAGTATCTGCAGGAACCCCTATTGCATTGGCCGGTGACGAAGGGACTCTCAGCACTGGTCCACACCTTCACTTTGAGTTATGGCACAAAGGGGAACCTATTGATCCCACCATATATATCAACTTCTAGCACTTCACTGTGAGATTATGAAAAGAAGAGTAGCAATCCTGGGCTCGACCGGCTCAATTGGAACACAGGCCCTAGATGTGATAAGCCAACACCCCGATCTTTTTGAGGTAGAGCTCCTTACCGCCAACAACTCCAAGGACCTCCTCATTGAGCAGGCTATAAAGTTCAATGCAAATACTGTGGTGATAGGAAACAAGGAGCTGTACAGCGAAATATCAGAAGCTCTCAATCCACACATGATAAAGGTGTTTGCAGGTAATGATTCCATAGCGGACATCCTTGAGCACAGCACCAATATCGACATAGTGGTTGCCTCAATGGTGGGCTTCAGCGGCCTCAAACCCACACTGGCCGCCATCCGCTCCGGAAAGACCATTGCCTTGGCAAACAAAGAGACCCTGGTGGCAGCCGGAGAGATTGTAACTGCTGAAGCCAAGAAGCACAACAGCTTCATAATCCCTGTAGACTCCGAGCACTCCGCCATATTCCAGTCGCTCCAGGGCGAAAGAGCTGAAATAGAGAAGATTCTTCTCACCGCATCAGGCGGGCCCTTTCTGGATGCCACTGTGGAGCAGATGGCTGCAGCCACCAAGGAGATTGCCCTGAAGCATCCCCGCTGGAACATGGGTGCCAAAGTTACTATCGACTCTGCCAGCATGATGAACAAAGGGCTTGAGATGATAGAAGCACGATGGCTGTTTGATGTGGCACCGTCCAAAATCCAGATGGTAATTCATCCCCAGTCGATAATACACTCTATGGTGCAATTTACCGATGGTTCCATCATTGGTCAAATGGGGATGCCAGACATGAGGATTCCTATACAATATGCCCTGTCATACCCCTACAGAATCCCTCTCAACGTGGAGAGACTCGACCTTTTCGAGGTAGCAAACCTCACCTTCAGGGAGCCCGATATGGAAAAATTCCCATGCATCCGGATCGCATATGAATCCATTGGTCAAGGGGGGAATATCCCCTGTATAATGAATGCTGCCAACGAAGTGGCGGTAGCTGCATTCCTACAGGACAAGATCAAATTTACAGATATACCCCTGATTATTGAGAAGACAATTAAAAAGAGTACCTTTGTAGCAAAGCCCGATATTGACGATATTTTTGAATCTGACAAAGAGGGCAGGATTTTTGCTAGAGAGTTCGTGAATTAAATAAGAGTTAGTTATGGATGTTATTATAAGGATTGTCCAAGTCATTCTCGCCCTCTCCATTCTGGTGGTGGTACACGAATTCGGACACTTCCTTTTTGCGAGGGTATTCAAGATAAGGGTGGAAAAATTTTACCTCTTCTTTCCCCCTGCACTTTTCAAATATAAGCCCAAGAACAGCGATACAGAGTGGGGAATCGGTTCCATACCATTGGGAGGTTTCTGCAAAATCTCCGGGATGATTGATGAGTCTATGGACAAGGAGACAATGGCACAGGAACCACAACCATGGGAATACAGGACCAAACCCGCATGGCAGAGGCTCCTAGTGATTTCAGGAGGCGTCCTATTCAACTTCATTTTCGCCATGCTCCTCTACTCAGCCATCCTTTTCACATGGGGAGAGGAATATCTGAAGAATGAAGATGCAAAATATGGAATTCAGACAAACTCCCTTTCATCTGAAATAGGTTTCCAGGATGGAGACAGGATATTGGCATTTGACGACGTGGTTCCCGATAATTTCGCAGAACTTCAGGTGGACCTTGTCCGCTCACAGGCCAAGACAGCCACCGTGCTTCGTGGAGGTGACACCACTGTAATAGATATTGATCCGGCATACATACCCGCGATTCTGAATACACCAGGCATGTTTATGCTGGCTGCCCCTGTAGCGATAGCCCAGGTTCCCGACACATCTATAAATGCATCAGCCGGGCTGATGGCTGGGGACAGATTCGTCAAGGTTGCAAATAAGGCCGTACACTCTTTTACTGCACTCCAAAATACACTGGCAGAGCACAAAGGTGAGACAATTCCCATTGAATTCCTCAGGGGGGAAGAAGCTGTTGCCTTTGACCTTCAGGTAGACGACAAAGGAAAAATCGAAGTTATACTTCAGAATGATGTGTCCGATTTTAAAATCACAAAAAAATCCTACACTATCCTGACAGCCATACCTGCGGGAATTGCCAAGACATTCAATACTATAAGTGACTACATCAAGGAGCTGGGGCTCATCTTCTCACCCAAGACCGAAGCTTACAAGTCTGTGGGAAGTTTTATTGCCATAGGCAGCATATTCCCCACTGCATGGAACTGGGAAGCATTCTGGAACATAGTAGCCCTGCTTTCGGTGATGCTCGCAGTGATTAACCTGCTTCCAATACCTGCACTGGACGGTGGACACATCGTATTTACTCTATATGAGATAATCACAGGGAGGAAGCCCTCTGACAAATTTATGGAATATGCCCAGATGGCAGGTATGATCTTCCTCCTTCTCATCATGTTCCTGGCATTCGGCAACGACATTTTCAAACTATTCAGATAAAAGATATGAAAGCATTTAGAGTTATCCTGACCATAGCACTTGCTGCGATATTTGCAGTATCCTGCAACAATTCCGATGATCAGAAAGAGAAAAAGAAATACATGCCCAATATCTCTGGCAAACCCGGAGAGGTATTGCTGGTTCTGGACAAAAATGAATGGGAAAGTGAATTGGGAACAGCTCTTAGGGAGACACTGGCAGAAGATTATCCTTACCTTCCTCAAAGGGAACCTATTTTCAACCTGTTCAACACCACCCCTAGTTCGTTCCAGAACTATGCAGCATACTCTACACACAGAAACATCCTCAGGATATATATCAGTGACACATTTGACTCCTGCAGAGTGGCATATCAGGAAGATGTCTGGGCCGCTCCACAGATAGTCATCACCCTTTCCGCCCCTGACAAGGCGAGCGCTCTGGATATATTTGCCCGACACAGCGAAAGGATCGTAAGCTCTCTTGAAACCGCTGAACGAAACAGAGTCATAAGAAACTCCAAAAAGTATCAGGAAATAGGACTCCGCCAACTTGTTCTGGATGAATATGGCGGATCTCCATACTTTCCACAGGGTTACTCTCTGAAGAAAAAAACTGATGACTTCATCTGGATCTCGTATGAGACAACACATGTGAACCAGGGCATTTTCATCTATACATACCCTTATAACGGCGGGAATATGAATTCATCCAGTGTGATTGCCCATCGCAACGAGTTCATGAGAAAATATGTACCCAGCATGAGAGAGGGGAGCTATATGACCACCAGCACATATGTGGAGCCTAGCTTCAAGTGGCTACAATACAAAGGGAGGGTATTTGCTGAAACAAGAGGATTATGGGAGGTAGAAAATGACTATATGGGTGGGCCATTCGTATGCCACACATATCTGGACAAGGAGCAGAAAAATGTAATTGTTATGGAAGGCTTTGTATATGCACCCAAGTTTGACAAAAGAAACTACTTGAGGCATGTTGAGTCTATTCTATACTCTTTCGAATGGGATAATTAACATTTTTTCGACTTTTTTAACAAAGAAGTTTGGAGAATTAGAATTTATTTGTACTTTTGCACTCCCAAACGAAAAAATGGTGTTTTTGACACCGGCATGGTGGGTTCGTCTAACGGTTAGGACTCAAGATTTTCATTCTTGCAATAGGGGTTCGATTCCCCTACCCACTACCAAAAAATAAAAAAATATTATAATGGCAAATCACGCATCAGCAGACAAGCGTTATCGTCAAAGCGAGACACGCAGATTGCATAACAAGTATTATGCAAAAACAACAAGAAACGCTATTAAAGCGCTAAGAAACACAACTGACAAAGAAGCAGCTCTAGCTCTTCTACCAAAAGTTTCTTCAATGATTGACAAACTTGCTAAAATTAACGTTATCCACGCTAACAAAGCAGCAAACCTAAAAAGCGGTATTTCAGTTTACGTAAACAAACTATAAGAAATTTACCCTTTTGTCATAAAGAATAAAAAAACTTCCCAACCTTTGTCGGGAAGTTTTTTTTATATCACTATGGCATCAAATATCACAATAAAAAATTGGAGCGCTGAGGAGAGGCCCAGAGAGAAAATGTCATTGTATGGTGCCAAAGCACTTACCAACTCTGAACTCCTGGCTATCCTGCTCCGCTCTGGAGATTCAAACCTTACAGCTGTTGATCTCGCCAAGTCACTTCTTTCATCACATGGAAACTCCCTTAAGGAACTCTCCAGGCTCAGCCTTGAAGAGCTCTGTCAAGTAAAAGGTATAGGCCAGTCTAAAGCCAGCACCATCCTCGCCTCTTTTGAAATAGGTAACAGGATTACGGGAGAACACACTGAGCCTGCACCACAGATTACATGCGCCTGGGACGCATTCCAGATCATGAAACCATATTTTCAGAATCTTTTCCATGAAGAGTGCTGGGTGATGTATCTGAATAAGCAAAACAGGGTAATACATAAGGAGTGCATCAGCAAGGGTGGCACACACAGTACTATTCTGGACCCCAAAATAGTAATAAAGAAAGGGATTGACAAGTTGGCGAGCGGCATCATCATATTCCACAATCACCCGAGCGGAAACCCTAAGCCAGGAGAAGAGGACAGGAGACAGACCCGTATACTTAAAGAGGCGTCATCAATGCTGGATATCACACTGATAGACCATATTATAATATCTGATGGGAAGTATTACAGTTTTTCTGAAAACTCAGGCATTTGAAGAGGAAATTTTATAACTTTGTTAAAATTTACAGAAATGGAAATCATCAATCTTGAACAACAGAACTCTGTTCTAAACCAGTACATTGTAGAAATTCGTGACCAGATTATCCAAAAAGACAGTCTCCGTTT
>JAZRHK010000204.1:0-2609 GCA_045644725.1 Candidatus Coprenecus sp.
GGCACACTTGAACAGCAGCGCCTGCCCCTCCTCCAGGAACGGCATAAATGTCTCATAATCTTTCCCAAACAAAGCAAACTCCACACTTCCGCCATAATCCTCAACAGCAAATTTCACCCACGGGCGGCCGCTTTTCTTGGAAACCATCTTGCTTACAGATGTAATCAAACCTGCCAGATAAAGCTCCCTCTTCTGCAAAGATGCATCTGTAGACGCCGCCTTAACCATATCCACAGCTTCCACAAGTGACGTCTGCGCAAAATGCTCCATCTCAAACTTGTATATATCCAACGGATGGGCAGAAAGATACATACCCACCAGCTCCTTCTCCTTCTTCAGGAACTCCAGTTTATTGTAATCCTTAGGGACAGGAATCTCCGGAGGAGTTGGCTTGAACGCCTCATCATCATCTCCAAACAAAGAGTTTCCTCCCGACAGTGAATCACTTTGCAGTTTCTGACCGTATCTACACAATGCCTCAATGAATATGTCTCCCTTTGAATTCTCAGTAAAAAACTGGTCCCTGCGAATCTCAGGGAATGAATCAAAGGCACCAGCATAGGCCAGTGACTCTATTGTCTTTCTGTTTATGTTACCGCTGGCAGAAGCCCTCTCAATGAAATCAAACACACCTGTAAACGGTTTGTCACCTCTGCAGGCTACAATTGAATCTACAATTGCCCCGCCCACACCTTTCACTCCGGCCATACCAAAGCGGATATCTCCCGCCTTGTTAACGGAGAAGGTTCTCTCACTCTCATTGATATCCGGGCCAAGTACGTTTCTGCCCAATCTCTTGCACTCATCCATCAGCTTGGTAATCTCCTCAATATTGTTGAGGTTCTTACTCAAGTTGGCTGCCATAAACTCTGTCGGATGGTGTGCTTTCATATAGCCTGTCTGGTATGCCACCCAGGCATAACAGGTTGCGTGCGATTTGTTGAAGGCATACTGGGCAAATGCTGTCCAGTCTTTCCAGATTTTCTCAAGGGTATCTTGCGGATGGCCGTTGGCTGCTCCTCCTTCCATAAACTTCACCTTCAGCTCCATCATCTTGTCTATGAGTTTCTTACCCATAGCCTTACGGAGTCCGTCGGCCTGGCCTTTGGTGAAGTTTGCCAGTTTCTGCGAAAGAAGCATCACCTGCTCCTGGTATACCGTTACACCGTATGTATCCTGCAGGATGCTCTCCATCTCAGGAAGATCGTATACGATAGGCTGCTCACTTTTCTTGCGGGCTACAAAATCAGGAATATAATCCATCGGGCCCGGACGGTAAAGGGCGTTCATTGCAATAAGGTCTTCAAAACGGCTTGGCTGGAGTTCGCGCAACCATTTCTGCATACCCGGCGACTCAAACTGGAACACTGCAACGGTGTCTCCGCGTCCAAAGAGTTCAAAGGTCTTTTTATCATCTATAGGAATAGCTTCAATATCTATCTCTATTCCCTTGGATTTCTTAACGTTGTTAACCGCCTCCTTAAGTATGGAGAGGGTTCTCAAACCCAGGAAATCCATCTTGAGCATTCCCACATCCTCAATGAAGGATCCCTCATACTGGGATACCCACATGTCTTCCCCCGTCTCCTTGTCCTTGGCTATACAGATAGGGATATGCTCGGTAAGGTTATCGCGTCCAATGATGATTGCACAGGCATGCACTCCTGTATTCCTTACGGTTCCCTCAAGTTTCTGTGCATATTCCAAGGTATCGCGCACTCCCGGAATATCAGAGTTCTCATAGGCCTCCTTCATCTCAGGAACCAGTTTTACGCAGTTCTCTACGGTTACCTTAACTTTTTTGGTCTTCTCCTTTACCTCACCATTCTCATCGGTGTATTTCTCCACCTCCTCAGGGAAACTGTCGGGAACAAGTTTGGCAAGGCGGTCACTCTCCGGAAGGGGAACCTGCTGTATGCGGGCCACATCCTTTATGGCACTTTTGGTGGCCATTGTGCCAAAGGTTACCACGTGCGATACGTGGTCCTTGCCGTATTTCTCCTCCACATACTGGAGCACCTTGCCACGACCATCGTCATCAAAGTCAACGTCTATATCTGGCATGGAGATACGGTCGGGGTTAAGGAAACGCTCAAACAGCAAATCGTATTTGATTGGATCCAAGTTGGTGATTCCCAAGCAGTATGCCACTACAGATCCCGCTGCAGAGCCACGCCCGGGGCCTACCCATACACCTATGCTGCGGGCAGCGGCTATAAAATCCTGCACAATGAGGAAGTAATCCGGGAATCCCATCTTCTTTATAGTACCCAGCTCAAAGTCTATACGTTCACGGCACTCGTCGGTAATGGTCTTGTATTTCTTTTCCGCACCTTTGTATACCAGATGGCGGAGGTATTCGTTGCTGTCGGGAAACTCCTCAGGAATTGGGAATACAGGCAATACGTGATCCCTGTCTATCTTGTATTTTTCAACCTTCTCCACAATCTCCATGGTATTGTCTATTGCCTCCGGATGGTCTGGGAACAGCGCCCTCATCTCCTCTTCGGTCTTGAGATACTCCTGCTGGGTGTATCTCATACGGTTGGGATCGTCATAGTTGGCGTTGGTGGTAAGACAGATGAGACGGTCGTGGGCCGGAGCATCCT
>JAZRHK010000205.1:0-1553 GCA_045644725.1 Candidatus Coprenecus sp.
GAGTATGATTTTACCGGCCAGCGCAGGGTAAGCTTTGAGTATATCATGTTTGACAGGGTGAACGATACCAAAAAGCATGCTGATGCACTTGTGAGGATGCTTAAAGGTTTGGAGTGCAGGATGAACCTCATCAGGTTCCACGCAATTCCGGATTCTCCGCTGGCTCCATCTCCAATGCCTGTGATTGAGTCATTTAAGGAGAGGCTCAACGGCGCCGGACTTATGACAACCCTTAGGGCAAGCCGTGGAGAAGATATTATGGCAGCGTGCGGAATGCTTGCAGGAAAGAAATAAAAACAGAAGATAATGTTAAAGAAGTTTATAGTGAAACTGATGCTCTTGTGTGCAGCTGTAATGGCAGCGGCAGGACCATTGTGTGCAGACGGCGCTGACGGCAGTCTCCGCAGACGCCCCAAGGTAGCCCTTGTCCTCTGTGGCGGAGGAGCCAAAGGTGCTGCCCATATAGGAGCACTTAAGGTGCTGGAGGAGGCAAATGTTCCTATAGACATGATAGTGGGTACCAGCATCGGTGGCCTTGTAGGTGGCCTGTATGCTATGGGATACTCTGCGGCAGAGCTGGATTCAATTGTTTCGGGCTGTGACTGGAAATATCTTTTGAGTGATAATTCATACTCCCGACGAGATGAGTCTTTCGACGGCAGGAGCATGGATGCAAAATATCTGGTGAGGGTCCCTTTTTATGGTGTAAATGCTGCAAAGTCTGAATCTCCCATTTCCAGACTCCCTTCCGGATTCTTGGGAGGACAGAATATCCTCAACTTTCTCAATGGCCTGGCAATGTCATACAGGGGAGATATTGAGTTCAAGAATCTCCCTGTGCCGTTTGCATGTGTGGCAACAGATCTTTCTACAGGAGAGGCGGTTGTATTGGACAGAGGTGAGCTCACCATGGCCATGCGTGCCACTATGGCCATTCCTGGAGTGTTCTCTCCGGTAGAGATAGACGGGAGAATACTGGTAGATGGAGGTGTGGTAAATAATTTTCCTGTGGATGTAGCCCGCAATATGGGGGCGGATATTGTAATTGGCGTAGATATAAAGAATGATGCCCCATCTGTAGACCAGCTCAGGGCTATGCCTCAGGTATTCATGCAGATGCTGGACCTTTTGGGCTATGAAGCATATGTGAGGAATGTTCAGGATGTGGATATACTCATCAAGCCTGATGTCTCAAAATACGGCACATTCAGCTTTAATGCTCCGGCCGTTGCACAGCTGATAAAGAACGGTGAAATTGCGGCAAGGGAGAAGATAGAGTCTGTAGACAGTCTGGTAAGAAGGCTCAATACATTGGCATTGGGCGATTATGGCCAGTCTTCCCCTGTAGAGGTCGTGCCGCAAAAAGATGTGTTCTGCTTCTCAAAAGTGGTCCTTAAAGGTGTTGAGCAGAAGAATATGCACTGGCTCAGGAGACTGTCGGGATTAAAGGACAATATAAATCTTACAAAGGCAGATATAGATAGGGGAATCTCTGTGCTTATGGGTACAAAAGCCTTCTCTTCTGTCACTTATACTATTGAAGGTCAGGGGAC
>JAZRHK010000206.1:0-1009 GCA_045644725.1 Candidatus Coprenecus sp.
ACGCATCTCCCCTTGTGGAGGTTGATTGTGGGTGCGGTGCTTCATTTCCATATCCGTAGTTATTTAGCATTAATATTCTACAACTCCTCCCCTAAGTTAGGGGAGGTGCCCACAGGGCGGAGGGGTCTGTAAATCTTGCGACAATGGTGATTCCTTTGGGGGACATTTGGAGGGGTCTGTACTAAACCAGAGAACTCTGTAACAACGCTTCTCTTCGTTCTCGAATAGCTTCACGAATCATCTCAACAACCCCTTCTGTATTCTTAAATAAAAGTTCATTCTCAAAACGTAGAATATGAATACCATGATGCACCATCAGATATTCACTTCTGATACGATCACTCTCGGCACCATCGTAGGTGTAGTGAGGAGCACCATCAAGTTCTATACAAAGTTTCAACTCTGGAGCATAGAAGTCAAGAATATAAGGACCCACACTAAACTGTCTCCTAAACTTCACGCCATCCATTTGTCTGGCTTTGAGCAGCAGCCACATTGAAGCCTCCGCACTCGTGCCATGGGAGCGCAAGTATTTACGCATCTCCCCTTGTGGAGGTTGATTGTGGGTGCGGTGCTTCATTTCCATATCCGTAGTTATTTAGCATTAATATTCTTTCAACTCCTCCCCTAAGCTTAGGGGAGGTGCCCATAGGGCGGAGGGGTCTGTAAATCTTGCGAAACGACAGACTCCTTTGTGAAGCTAAAGCTTCAGACGTCGCAACCAACGCTTACATATCGCGTTGGCCCCCTAACTTCGGGGGACATTTAGTTGGAGCAAAGTTTACAGAAATGTTTGTTATATTCCATAAAAGCTGTACCTTTGTCGTGCAGTCCTGGGCGTTCCTCTCCCAGTGTTCAGATACTGGTGATGAATCCGGTTTTTTTTATTTCCAGTAGCGAAGGTACTACAACTTATCTACACCACCAACTTTTCCCCTATATTTCTTCCCCAAACAAGATTGTAACACCTCCTTCGTCTCATCGGATGTGCCATCCGATGATGTTGAGG
>JAZRHK010000207.1:0-2547 GCA_045644725.1 Candidatus Coprenecus sp.
CAACTATTACAGTGGCATCTGTCTGCTCGGTAACACCCACTGCCGCACGGTGACGCATTCCAAAATTGGCCGGAATATTAGGATTCTCCGTAATTGGCAAAGTACAACGTGCCGCAACAATGCGGTTATCCACAATAACCATGGCTCCATCATGCAACGGGCTGTTCTTGAAGAATATATTCTCAATGAGTCTTCTGTTTATCTTGGCATCTATAGTATCTCCTGTCTCAATAATCTGCTCCATTGACGAAGAGTGTCCCATCACAATAAGTGCACCGGTCTTTGTTTCACTCATCTTGCGGCATGCCTGTGTAACCTCATCCAATGTCTCAAGGGGAATCTCCTCCTGACGTTTTCCAAACACAAGATTCACAATCCTGCGGCTCTCCCTTCCACTCAGATATCTGGTTCCCAAATGGAGCAAAAAACGCCTGATTTCCTGCTGGAACAACACAATGATTGCAATCACTCCCACTCCCAGAATCTGACCCAAAATGGCAGAGAGCAAACTCATATTCAAAGAATCCACAACAATCCACATCACATATATTATAATGATGCCGGAAAAGATGCTGATTGCGGCCGTACCCTTTATGAGCTTGTAAATGTAATAAACAAGCAGGGCAACCAGAATGACATCTATAATGTCTATAAGTTTGATATCTATAAAATCCAACATTTCCAGAAAGTTTGTCTAACAAAGATAGAAAAAAAATCGCCTTGGCCACAAGCTCTTACAGGTCACCTGTTGAAAGTTTTACAAGTTTGCCTCCCATATCCAGCACATACAGGTAATCGCTATCAATTACAGGATTTGCCAACACCGGCATACCCATCTCGTATCGCCACACATAAGCTCCTTTTTCTATGGTATTGCAATAGACATAACCGTCGTTGCATCCATAGATAAAGTTATTGCCAAACTGTACAGGATCCCCTTCTATAGACATCTCATAACTTTTGGTGTAGGGCGAGGTATAGATCAGGGCCGGCATTGTGACAGTATTCCACACTTGTGAGAAATCATCAAACTTATAACCGGTCATACCGTGATTTGAGGTTCCCACTACAACCATTCCATCCTTTATCAGCATTTTGGATCTGGTATTGAAGGTGTGGCCTTGTTTTACCCTCTTGGTCTCCTCGCCTGTACGCGGATCCATCTCAACCAAAGTCCTGTATGCTGTATAATAGAGTTTCCCATCTTTGTAAACAGGTGTGCCTGTACTGTATCTGTTTTCAACATCCCTCTTCTCCCAAAGAAGTTCACCGGTGGCAATGTCAAATCCATATCGGCCTATCCAGTAAGAGTTAACAACCAACACCCCATCTGCCACCACATAAGTGGAGACATCTGTGATACCTCCATTATAGCCGCTGTTGTTTTTCCATATCACCGAACCATCTTTGGCTCTAATAGCGGCCATATTGCTGCCCTGTCCCACATACAATACCCCTTTGTGATATGCAACACCTTGAGAGTTACATGGATACAAACCGTCTGTCCTGAACTTGTAATTCCAGACAAGTTCACCATTCTGAGGGTTCAGCGCATACAGGACTGAGTTCACATCACTCACAAACAACAATCCATCCTCAAGTACCATATTGTTTCTGAGCGAACCTGATGTTTTATGGAACCACACCTGATCGTCACTATTTTTGTCCAAAGCAATTACGCCACAATTTACACTCATCTGATCATCCACAAGCGGAACAAAAATCATGTCACCCGAGATAATAGGATTTCCCAAACCACCCATGCCGGGCAGATATCTCTCCCATACAAGAGCTTTCTCAAATTTGGGACTCTCCACCCTTATCTCAGAATCGCTGAAAAGGGCACGTATCTGATATTTTCCATCACTATATGGGAGTGTAGCACTCCAGGTAAACTGGTTTATACGGGTCATATCAACTGCCAACTTGTTATGGATGACACGTACATCCTCCACATCAGATTTCCCGTCATATACAACAGCGGTTATCTCCACATTATCTCCTGTGACACGGCCATTTGCAGCAATGTGTTTTGGCATAGGATAGTAGTGCAGCTCATTGGTCATTTTTGAACCGTCTACAGTAAAGAGTCTCCATGAAGATGGAGAATGGTCATTACCGCCCTTATTGGGTGCAATGGTGCAGATCATCTGGGTCCCATTTTTATTTGTGTAGTGGTAGTTCACGTGGTTGTGACCGTAGATATAACCTATGACATTGTATTTTGACAAATCGAGAGTCTGGCTGTCGGTACACAAAACAAGATTTTCTGTATTCCCCAAGATTCCATGATTGAAAATGATTACAGGGGTCCCTTGAGGTATACTCTCCAAATCGCTCCTCATCCAGCTGTACACATCGTCAGGTGTATATGAGGCCTTGGCATCTCCAGACAACATTGGGGTAACCATATAGTGGACCCCTTTTATATTGAATGAGTACCACACGGGGCCAAACTGGTCTTCATACAGTTTCTCACCATAGTCACGGCCCTGCCGGTCTTTGTACCCTTTTATCAAATCGTGATTTCCGAGTGTATATACCATC
>JAZRHK010000208.1:0-1492 GCA_045644725.1 Candidatus Coprenecus sp.
ATTCGGGCAGATATCACATATTACCCATTTCGCAGTGGAGGAGCTCAGAACAGCGAGGAGGTACCTTTCATCAATAGGTTTCAAGGGGCGTATTGACGGACTCAATTTCTATGAGATCAACGAACATACCACATTCCAGGATGCAGAGCAGATAATCAAGGTGCTCCTGGACGGTGAGGATATGGCACTTATCTCTGAAGCCGGACTCCCGGCAGTGGCAGACCCGGGTGCAAATCTGGTCGATCTGGCACACAGGCACGAGATAGATGTGATCCCCTTTGTGGGCCCGTCCTCGCTGATGATGGCACTGATGTCATCCGGTATGAACGGCCAGTCTTTTGCTTTCAACGGGTATCTCCCTGTGAAGCCCCACGAACGCAAGGCGAAGATCAAGGAGCTGGAGAAGCGTTCGCGCAATGGCCGGCAGTCGCAGATTTTCATTGAGACACCTTATCGCAACGACGCGATGCTGGCTGATATTCTGGAGGTGTGCGAAGCCTCTACCAGGGTGTGCATTGCAGCAGATATAACATTGCCCTCTGCATATATAAAGACCCGCAGGGTGCAGGACTGGAAGCAGAACAGGGTGACTATAGGGAAGAGACCTTGCGTATTTATTTTAATGGCTTAGAGTTATGGGAACACTTGAGATAAACGATATGGTATTTTTCGCCCGTCACGGGTGCTTTACTGAGGAGAGGACCATCGGCAATAAGTTTGTGGTCAATTTCCGTGGCAGGACAGATGTGTCGAAAGCGGCGGAATCTGACAATCTGGAGGATGCGGTAAATTACCAATTGATATACAATGTCATACGTGAGGAGATGGAGATCCCTTCAAATCTGCTGGAGCACGTTTGCGGTAGGATTCTGAAGAGGATGCAGCAGGAGTTCCCCGCTTTGGTGACAGGTGAGATATCTATTGCGAAGCTCAATCCACCTATCGGTGGGCAGGTAGGTGCATTCAAATGTACAATGTCTTATGGAGAATAGAGGTGATACAGTAGCGTTTGTTACCCTGGGGTGCAAACTCAATTACTCCGAAACTTCCACCTATGCACGTGAGTTTGAGGAGCACGGCTACTCTGTGGTGAAGTCCACAGAGGCTGCAGATGTATATGTTATAAACACATGCTCGGTGACTGACCACAGCGACAAAAAGTGCCGCAATATAATCCGCAGGCTCCATAAGAAGAACCCCTCTGCGATTATAGCGGTGACAGGGTGCTACGCCCAATTGAAAAGCGAGGAGATCCTCGGTATTGAAGGGGTGGATATTGTCCTGGGCGCAGAGTATAAAGGACAATTGTACGCCCAGGTGGCTAAGATTGAGAAGAAAGGTGCATCGCGAGCATTCTCCTGCGAGAGGAACAGAATAGAGTCAATTTTCCCTTCGTTTTCAACTGGTGAGAGGACCAGGTCATTCCTTAAAGTGCAGGACGGGTGCGACTATTTCTGCGCCTATTGTACAGTCCCTATAGCCAGGGGAAAAA
>JAZRHK010000209.1:0-1158 GCA_045644725.1 Candidatus Coprenecus sp.
CATCAAAGGAGGGTGAACTGAGAGTCTCATACAGCTGGGAGCGGGCACCGGCCAAGCTTAATGAGAATGAAGTTACATCCAAACTTGAGGGGCTTGTGGCCTCTGTGAGCGGCATAAAGAAAATCTCGTCTGTAACAAAGAAGGGTTACGGAACAATAGATGTGGTGCTCAAGGACAAAAGGGAGATAGAGAGGGTAAGGTTTGAGATAGCCACCTTGCTCAGGCAGACCTACAACAAACTTCCTGATGGAGTCTCTTATCCCGATATCTCTGTGGCAACAGGAGGAAGCAACGTTGATCCAATCCTCATCTATACCATAAACTCACAGCTCCCAACCCAGAAGATTGAGCAGTATGTGCAGGAGAAGATCCTCAAGGAACTGGCTCTGGTGGAGGGGGTGAGCTCAGTGGACCTGTCGGGAGCCACACCATTCTATCAGGAGCTGAAATTTGATCCGGCCATGCTGGAGGCTTTGGGGATATCTGTGGGAGAGCTGGTGCAGGCGGTGAGGGGATTTGTTTCAGACTATAACCTTGTGGGAAGTGTGGACGGCACAGGTATTCTCCTTACCAATGATTTTAAGGAGGAGGGGCTGGAGTCAATCCCGGTGAAGAATGTGGAGGGGAGGATAATCTCTGTAGGGGATCTTTGCAAACTGGAGTACAAGGAGGGGCAGCCAAGCAGATACTACAGGCTCAACGGTCTCAATACCATAAACATTACCGTTTATCCGCAGAAGGGGGCCAATGCCGTAGCGGCGTGCAATGCAGTAAAGGCGAAGATGGCTCAGCTTGAGGAGGGGTTCCCAAGCAACTTCTCAGCGTTGGTGGTGAGGGACATTTCAGTGGAGATAAAGGGTGAGATAAACAAGATTGTCCGCCGTACGGTCCTTTCGCTTGCCATCCTGCTGCTGTTTGTGTATGTGGTGAGCCGCAGCCTCAGATATCTGCTGGCCATAGCGGGTTCTCTGCTGGCAAATATCCTCATATCGTTTATCTTCTATGTGCTGCTGGAGGTAGATATCCATATTTATACCCTGGCAGGTATCACCACCTCATTTGGAATAGTTATAGATACCTCCATAATAATGCTGGCCCATTACAGCTATTGGCGCAACAGGAAGGTGTTCCTGGCCATCTTGGCGGCACTGCTTACAA
>JAZRHK010000210.1:0-41138 GCA_045644725.1 Candidatus Coprenecus sp.
CCTGCTTGAGGGTGATGAGCCCAAGGGATGGAAAGACAGAGCCGAATGCGACAACCTCCAGATGGCCGAATACAATGAAGCACAAGATATTGCACTCTTCGACGAGATGCCTGACATCTTCGTGAGCTGCAGCACCGGAAATTTCGTGATGTGCTTCCCTTCTGACGCCCACACCCCACTTTTGGGCAGTGGCAAGATAAAGAAAGCTGTCTTCAAAATCAGAGTTCTGAATGAACAGGCCCCTGAATAATAGCAGATACAACTCCTTTGTAGGGTATTTCAAGAAGACCTTTGGCGAGCGGTTGCAAAAAATTGTAATCGATGCAGGGTTCACTTGCCCCAACCGGGATGGAAGCATCTCCAGAGGGGGGTGCACCTATTGTGACAATCTCGCTTTCCACCCAAACTACAGCACCAGCGACAGGAGTATCGCCTGGCAGATTGAGGAGGGGATTGTATTTCACAAGAACCGCTACCGCAAGACCGAGAAGTACCTGGCATACTTCCAGCCATACTCCAATACCTATGCCCCCCTTCCACGGCTGAAAGAGCTTTATGAAGAGGCACTCTCACACCCTTCAGTAGAGGGAATTGTCATTGGGACACGCCCGGACTGCGTCGACGACGAGAAACTTGACTACCTGGCAGAACTTGCCCGCAAACATGTGGTCATTATCGAATATGGGATAGAGTCCTGCTACGACAAGACCCTGGAGAGGATAAATCGGGGACACACATTTGCACAGGCCCAGGAGGCAGTCCGCAAGACGGCAGAGAGGGGTATCCACCAGGGGGCCCACTTCATCCTCGGGCTCCCGGGTGAGAGCCGCGAGGAGATGCTCGCGATGGCTCCGCTTATCAATGCACTCCCCATCGACTCCGTCAAATTCCACCAGCTCCAGATAGTCAAAGGGACCAGAATGGAGAGGGAATTTGCTGAACGTAGAGAGGATTTTGTCACATTTGCACTCGAAGAGTACATAAACTTCTTTATCGACCTGCTGGAAAACCTCAGACCGGACCTATATATCGAACGCTTCGTCGGAGAAGTTCCGCCACGCTTTGTAAACTCCACCCCTTGGGGACTTGTCCGCAATGTCGAGTTGCTGAGGATGCTGGAAGCACGCCTTGAAGAGCGGGACACCTGGCAAGGGAGATTAATTCAATAAAAAAGGGATTGGCTTGAAGTGCCAATCCCTTTTGTTTTTATATCAGGAGCTGATTACTCGTGATTTTCAGGTTTTCTTCTTGGAGCACCCTCTCTGCGGTGGCCTCTGTCACCATCCTTGCGTGGACCTCTGTCACCTGCAGGCCTTGGTTTGCGCTCGCGCTCTACCCAGCCCTCAGGTGCAGGCATAAGTGCTCTGCGTGAAAGTCTCATCTTGCCGGATTTGGCATCGATCTCAAGAAGCTTCACATCAAGTTCGTCACCTACATTTACAACATCTTCCACTTTCTCCACTTTCTTGTAGTCAAGCTCTGAGATGTGCAGCAGACCCTCTTTACCAGGAAGAATCTCCACGAATGCACCGAACTCAAGGATCGAAACCACTTTACCGTGATATGTCTCACCTACCTCAGGAACAGTGGTGATAGCTTTGATACGTGCCAATGCCGCATCCATGCACTCTTTGTTTTCACCGAAGATATCGATAACACCCTGACCATCCACCTCTGTGATGGTGATAGTGGTATTTGTAGTCTTCTGGATCTCCTGGATCACCTTGCCGCCAGTACCGATAACTGCACCGATAAACTCACCAGGGATAGTGATCTGGATAATGCGTGGAACATTTGGTTTGAAGTCCTCTCTTGGTTCAGAGATGGTCTTCATCATCTCACCCATAATGTGCTCGCGACCCTCTTTTGCCTGAGCAAGTGCCTGCTCAAGAACTTCGTATGGAAGACCGTCTACCTTGATATCCATCTGAGTAGCGGTGATACCATCTTTGGTACCGGTCACTTTGAAGTCCATATCACCAAGGTGGTCTTCATCACCAAGAATATCTGAAAGTACTACAAATTTGCCAGTCTTCTTGTCTGAGATAAGACCCATAGCGATACCTGCCACAGGTTTTTTGATCTTAAGACCTGAATCCATAAGTGCCATAGTACCTGCACATACGGTAGCCATAGATGACGAACCGTTTGACTCAAGGATATCTGACACCACGCGTACTGCGTATGGATTCTCGTTACCTACAGGAACCATTGGTTTGAGAGCTCTCCAAGCCAGGTTACCGTGACCGATCTCACGACGGCCGATACCTCTCTGAGGTTTAGCCTCACCTGTAGAGAATGGAGGGAAGTTGTAGTGAAGTACAAACTGCTGTGTCTCCTGAACAAGAACCTCATCAAGCTCCTTCATGTCAAGTTTGGTACCAAGGGTAACTGTTGCGAGAGCCTGAGTCTCACCACGGGTAAAGATAGCAGAACCGTGAGCACCTGGAAGGTAGTTGGTTTCACACCAGATAGGGCGGATCTGACGGGTATTACGGCCATCAAGACGTACACCTTCATCCACGATCATACGGCGCATGCACTCTTTCTCCACCTGGCCATAGTATCTGTTGATCATCACCATCTTGTCATCTCTCTCCTCCTCCGGGATAGTCTCGATGAACTCATCCTTGAGTGCTGAGAAAGCATCCTCTCTCTCGTGTTTGCCAAGCTGTGATTTTGCGATAGCATAACATTTGTCATAGCAGAAGCTTACAAGTGCATTGCGGAGATCCTCATCATCCTCCTCGTGGCAATATGCCCTCTTGGTCACTTTGCCCACCTCTTCCATAAGTTCTTTCTGGGCTACGCAATGTTTCTTGATCTCTTCGTGTGCAAACTTGATTGCGTCAAGCATATCCTTCTCGGTCACCTCTTTCATCTCACCCTCCACCATCATGATGTTCTCATAAGTAGCAGCCACCATAATGTCAAGATCTGCCCTCTCAAGAGCCTGGAAAGTAGGGTTGATAACGAACTCACCGTCAATTCTTGCCACTCTCACCTCCGAGATAGGACCACCGAATGGGATATCACTCACTGCCAATGCAGCAGATGCAGCAAGACCTGCAAATGCATCAGGCATTGTCTCCTTGTCAGCAGAGATAAGGTTTACTGTCACGAATACCTCCGCGTGGAAATTGTCAGGGAAAAGGGGACGCAAAGCCCTGTCAATCAAGCGAGCTACCAGGATTTCTGAATCTGAGGCCTTACCCTCTCTCTTCATAAAACCGCCAGGGATACGGCCGGCAGCTGCAAATTTCTCTTTGTATTCTACTGAAAGAGGCATAAAGTCCACATCTTCTTTAGCATCTTTCGCACATGTTACTGTTGCAAGCAACATTGTGTCACCGACTTTGAGAACGACACTACCGGCAGCCTGTTTGGCCAGTCTTCCGGTCTCGATCTCTACAATTCTTCCATCACCCAATGTGATGGTCTTTTTTACTACATTCATCTTATTATTTATTTTTTCCGCTAATATATGCCGATAGATAGAAAAAGAGGCTGTCGTCGTATTGACAGCCTCGTCTTATTATTTACGAAGGTTAAGTGCCTTCACAATTGCCCTGTATCTCTCGATGTCGGTAGTCTTCAAATAATCAAGAAGACGACGTCTTTTACCAACAAGTCTTAGCAAAGCCCTCTGTGTGCCGTAGTCTTTTTTGTTGCTACGAAGGTGCTGAGTAAGGTGAGCGATACGGTAGGAAAATAGAGCGATTTGACTCTCAGCTGAGCCGGTGTCGTTATTAGACTTCCCGTATTGTCCGAAAATCTCCTGCTTCTTTTCTGCTGCAAGATATTCTGCCATAACTTTAAGCGTTTGATTTTAAATTGTTTTGTCCCAAAATTGGGAGTGCAAAGATAGGTAAATAAAGTTATTATCCAAAAAAGTTTCAACTAATATGCCTATTTGGCCCCAGCTACACTCCATAGGACCACCCCCACAGCTACTGATATATTGAGAGAATGCTTGGTTCCCCACTGTGGAATCTCCAGACACATATCACACAGATCTATCACCTGCTGCCTCACACCTTTAACCTCATTACCAAAAACAAAAGCATACTTCTGCTCACTCTTCAACTGAAAATTATTCAGAAAGGTTGAATTTTCGGTCTGCTCCACCCCTACTATTGTATATCCCTGAGCCTTCAACTCCTTTACAGCCTCCACAGAATCCTCCTTATAACTCCATTCAACAGAAAACTCAGCACCAAGGGCAGATTTGTGGATTTCCGGTGTTGGAGGGGTTGCACAAATGCCGCAAAGCACTACCTTTTCGACCAGAAAAGCATCAGATGTTCTGAATGCAGAGCCTATATTGTGTTGGCTCCTGACATTGTCCAGAACCACCACTATAGGTTTTTTCTCCATATGGCGATACTCTTCACCACTGGGTCTATTGAGCTCATTACTTGAAAGTTTTCTAAACATCACTTATTATCCGTATTATTTGGTAAAAAGACCAATATTCTTATCTTTGTATCTTTATATCGCGAAGTTATTATTTTTAAACAATATAAAAAAGATGAAAAAAGATATTCAAATCTCTGAACTCATCAAACAGGAAGAGAACCGTCAATCACACGGTATCGAGCTTATCGCTTCTGAAAACTTCGTTACCAACGGAGTACTTGAGGCTCTAGGTTCTTGTTTGACCAACAAGTATGCTGAAGGTTACCCACGTGCACGCTATTACGGCGGATGTGAGGTGGTAGACCAGGTGGAACAACTCGCCATCGACCGTATCTGCGAACTTTTCGGTGCAGAATACGCAAACGTACAGCCACACTCAGGTGCTCAGGCAAATATGGCAGTATTCTTCGCTTGCCTCAAACCTGGCGACACCTTTATGGGTCTTGACCTCTCACACGGAGGACACCTTACTCACGGCTCACCTGTAAATATGTCTGGTGTAAACTACAATGCAGTAGCTTACGGCCTTAACGAAGAGACCGGTCTTGTAGATTATGAGGATATGGAGAAAAAAGCCCTCGAATACAGACCAAAACTTATCGTGGGTGGTGCATCTGCATACTCACGTGAGTGGGACTGGGAGAGAATGAGAGCTATCGCTGACAAGATCGGCGCTATCTTTATGGTGGATATGGCTCACCCTGCAGGTCTTATTGCAGCAGGTCTTTTGAAAAACCCTGTTAAATATGCACACATCGTGACATCCACTACACACAAGACCCTAAGAGGTCCTCGTGGTGGTATCATCCTTATCGGCAAAGACTTTGACAACCCTTGGGGTCTTAAAACTCCTAAAGGTGAGGTTAAAAAGATGTCACAGCTGATCAACTCAGCAGTATTCCCAGGTATCCAGGGCGGTCCACTTGAGCACTGTATTGCTGCTAAAGCTGTAGCTTTCTACGAGGCTCTCCAACCAGAGTTCAAAGAGTACCAGATTCAGGTACAGAAAAATGCTAAAGCTATGTGCGAAGCATTCATCAAGAGGGGTTACAAAGTGGTATCAGGCGGTACAGACAACCACCTTCTACTTATCGACCTTCGTACCAAATTCCCTGATTTGACAGGTAAAGTGGCAGAGAAGACCCTTGTTCAGGCAGACATCACTGTAAACAAGAACATGGTACCATTCGACAGCCGTACTCCATTCACCACATCAGGTATCAGAGTGGGTACTCCTGCCATCACCTCAAGAGGTTTGGTAGAGAAGGATATGGATGGTATCGTAGAGCTTTTGGATCAGGTTCTCAGCAATGTGGACAATCCTGAAGTAATCGAGAAAGTGAAAGGTGAAGTTCGTGCTAAAATGCAAGGCCTCCCACTTAACGCTTGGTAGACAACTATATCAGTGTCAGAACATAAAAAGAGGGTGACTTGATTAGGTCACCCTCTTATTTTTGTCTTTATAAATTATGGATTCATAAGGTCTTTATTGACGAATCTGATGATATCGTAGATAGACTCTATAGCTGCATCTGCAGGGCCGTCAGGCTCTATCATCTTAGCCTTGCCATATGAGTTGATAGCTTCACCCCACATCTGCTGCCTCCGGTAGATACCTCCGAGGAGGTACCAACCTTTAGCGCTATTTGGTTCTGCCTTCAGAAAATCCTGAAGAGCGATAAATGCCTCTTCAATTCTCCCTTCAGCCAGGGTCTTCTCAATATTGACCAATGTCTCCATCCCCATACAGATTAAACAAGTCCGCTGAATCCCATGAAAGCCATAGCCATGATACCTGCAGAGATAAGTGCGATTGGAACACCTCTGAATGCCTTAGGAACATTGTTGAGATCCAATTGCTCTCTGATACCTGCGAAAAGTACCATTGCCAAGCTGTAACCAAGGGCAGTAGCGATAGCAAACACCACTGACTGGCCAAGATTCATCATTGCAGGGTTAGCTGCACCAACATTGTTAATAAAATCAAACTCCTTAGAAACCACCTGAATAGCCACACCCAAAACCACACAGTTAGTAGTGATCAAAGGGAGGAAGATACCAAGTGCCTGATAAAGTGGAGGAGAGATTTTCTTGAGGATAATCTCCACCATCTGCACAAGGGCAGCAATCACGAGGATAAATGCCACAGTCTGCATAAACTCGATATGGAATGCCTCAAGTACATATTTCTGAAGGATGTATGTTACAAGTGTAGCAAGTGCCATTACGAATGTAACAGCAGCAGACATACCTGCAGCGGTACTAACCTTTTTAGAGACACCCAAGAAAGGACAGATACCCAAGAACTGAGCAAGTACTACGTTATTTACGAATACCGCTGAAATGATAATGATAAAATATTCCATATCTATGCCTCTTTACTAGTTAGTTTTTTGAATAATACCAATAGATATCCCAATACAAGGAATGCACCAGGAGCAAGGACGAATGCAAGCATACCGTCACCCTCAATAAGCTTGAGACCAAAAGCAGAACCGCTACCAAGAAGCTCCCTTACAAGGCCGATAAGTGTCAAAGCAATGGTAAAGCCAAGACCGATACCGATACCGTCAAGTGCAGAATCAAGCACACCGTTCTTATTTGCAAATGCCTCTGCACGACCAAGAACGATACAGTTCACCACGATAAGTGGAATAAACAGACCGAGGGTCTCATATAGAGATGGTACATAGGCCTGAAGCAATAGCTGGAGAATGGTCACAAATGCAGCAATTACTACAATATAAGAAGGGATACGTACCTTATCAGGGATAACTTTGGCAATAGCAGAGATTACCATATTGGAAAGAATCAGTACGAACATGGTCGCAACACCCATACCCAAGCCGTTGATGGCAGAGGTGGTAGTACCAAGGGTGGGACACATACCCAACACCAAAACAAATGTCGGGTTATTTTTGATGATACCATCAGTGATTAGTTTCAATTTTCCCATAACATTCATTATTTGGATTGGATTTTCTGAAATACGCCATATGCTGACTCAACACCTTTCAAGAAACCTCTTGAAGTGATGGTTGACGCTGTAATAGCATCGATTGAGCCACCATCATTCTTAACGACAAGCTTTGTCTCAGCAGGATTAAGACCTTTCATCTGAACTCTGGTAGGGATATTCTCATCAAGGATCTTAGCACCAAGACCAGGTGTTTCGTTGGAAGCAGCCACTACAGATGTGTTGTAGATAACTCCATCTGGAGTAAAGCCCACCATAATCTGGATAGGACCACCGAAACCGCCCGATTTAACCTCTATAGCATAACCTACGATTTGGTCACCTTTCTTTGCAGTGTAAACCTTAGAAACTTTTGCTCCATCCTCCACTTCAAATACCTCCTCTGAAGGGACATTGTCAAACTCTGGAACCACAGCAGAGATAGCGGCATTCACCTTAGCCACTTCTGCTTTGGCGATAGGCTCTGCAGTCATATTGAACACCACAGCCAAAAGGGCTGAAGCCACAAGACAGATAGCGGTAAGGACCACTACCATATTGGTAAATGATGATTTACTTGCCATTTTTCACCTCCTTCCCGAATCTTGCGGGTTTACAATATTTGTTAAGCAATGGAACTGCCATATTCATGATAAGGATAGCAAATGATACACCCTCAGGGTATGCACCAAAGTATCTGATAAGAACTGTCAAAAGACCGATACCCACACCGAAGATTATCTGACCTGTAGTATTCATAGGTGAAGTTACATAGTCAGTTGCCATAAAGATAGCACCAAGAAGGACACCACCGGTAAGGATATTGAAGATAGGATCGGTAAACTGCTCAGGGTTTGCCAGCCAGAAAATACCTGAAACCACGAAGATGGTACCAAGGATAGATAGTGGAATGGTAGGTTTGATAACCCTTCTGACAAGCAGATATACGAAACCAAGGATAAGTGCCAATGCAGAAACCTCACCTACAGAACCGCCAATCTTGGTGAACAGCATATGTACGTATGAGATATCAGGGTTAGCTGCCATAATCTGGTCCACAGTCAGGCCATTTGCAAGACCCTCTTTAAGAAGTGCAAGAGGGGTAGCACCTGTAGCTGCATCTACGCCATCTCTGAACCATGACTCTGGAACACTCCAGTCTGTCATAAGTACAGGGAAAGAGACCAACAGGAATACACGACCTACAAGGGCTGGGTTAAAGATGTTCTGACCAAGACCACCGAAGGTCATTTTCGCTACACCGATAGCCACGATAGAGCCGATAAGGATCATCCAGCCTGGAGAGCTTGGTGGCAAGTTGAGTGCAAGCAACAGACCTGTAAGTGCTGCTGTATAGTCATTGATAGTAACTTTAGTCTTCAGAATATATTTCTGGATGACATACTCCACTCCGACGCAAGCTGCGACACCCACAAGTGCCAGTTTGATGGCAGAGAAGCCGAAGAAATAGATAGAGACAAGAAGAGATGGGCACAATGCGATGATAACATCTCTCATTATTCTCTGTGTATTCTCTACGCTATGGATGTGTGGAGAAGGTGAGACAATTAGTTTTCTCATATTTCAATTATTTTTTGTTCACTATTTTTTTGGACGGCTACGCATAATTTTCATAACCTCAGCTTTCGCTGCTCTGATGTGGTCTAGAAGAGGGATATATGCTGGACAAGAGAAGAGACAGCATCCACACTCGATACAATCGTAGATTTTCTCTGTTTCAAGCTCGTCAAACATATTGGCACGGGCATATCTCACAAGAAGATAAGGCTCCAGACCCATAGGGCAAGCATCGATACACTTACCGCATCTGATACAGTTTGACTCAGGTTTTCTCTTTGTCTCCTCCTCTGTAAGCATAAGGATAGCTGAACTGCTCTTCACTGTAGCTGCAAGAAGATTTGAAACAGCTTTACCCATCATAGGACCACCGCTGATGATTTTGGCAGCATCTGCAGGGATACGGCCAATAGCATCAAGAAGGTTGATGATAGGGGTACCGGCTCTCAAACGGAAGTTTCTCTGCTGTTCTGAGCAGTTTCCTGTTACAGTAACAATACCTTCGAAAAGAGGTTTGTTCTTCTGTACAGCCTCATACACAGCAAGGGCAGTACCGCAGTTCTGGACCACTGCACCTGCGTCGATAGGAAGACCCATTGAAGGGACTCTTCTGCCGGTCAATGCCTCAATAAGCTGCTTCTCACCACCTTGTGGATATTTTTTCTTCAAAGGAACAATTTCAATTTCCGGATACTGAGCTGCAAAAGTTTTAAGTTTTGCTATAGCCTCAGGTTTGTTCTCCTCAACACCGAAACGGCATTTGGTAACATCCAGAGCTTTCATCATAATCTTGGCACCGATAAGCACTTGCTCTGGCTGCTCAAGCATAAGACGGTAGTCTGAAGTAAGGAATGGCTCACACTCAGCACCATTGATAAGAAGGTACTCTGCCACTTTGCCTGGAGGAGGGGTAAGTTTGATGTGTGTAGGGAACGATGCACCACCAAGACCTACGATACCGCACTCCTGGATCTTTTTGATGATCTCCTCTTTGGAAAGTTTGATCTCCCTCACTACATCTGGGGTTCTGTCAATGCTCTCTTCCCATTCGTCACCCTCCACGTCGATAATAACGTGCATTACAGGGTTGCCGGCAAGGTCCGCGTATGGCTCTACAGCTGCTACAGTACCCGATACAGATGAGTGGATATTTGCTGAGACAAAACCTGAAGGTTTGGCTATCAGCTGACCCACTTTCACTTTGTCCCCTTTCTGAACGATAGGCTCAGCAGGAGCGCCGAGGTGCTGTGCCATTGAGAGGTATGCTCTCTCCAATACTGGAAAATCCTCAATAGCGCAATCTTTCGATATTTTAGAATCGTTGGGGTGTACACCGCCGATTTTAAATGTTTTCATATCTCACTATTCGTTTTTAGGGGTTTCTACTGGTTTTACTTCTGGCGCTGGCGCTGCTGCTGGAGCAGGAGCTGCTGCTGGCTTTGGCTCTGCTTTTGGAACCCTTACAGGGAAATTAACATCCCAAATGGCTTTAGTAGGACAAGCCTCTGCACATTTACGGCACAAGCGGCACTTGGTGAAGTCAATGTAAGCAACATTGTTCTCAACTGTAATGGCATCAAAAGGACATACGGTCTTACATTTGCCACAACCGATACAAGCCACTTTACAAGCTTTGCGTGCTATAGCACCTTTGTCTTTGTTGATACATTTTACAAAGACTCTCATCGATTTCTTACCTTTGTTGCGAAGTTCGATAACACCCTTTGGACACGCTTTCACACAGGCTCCACAAGCGGTACATTTGTTCTCGTCCACCTCAGGAAGACCTGTTTTTGGATTCATGGAGATAGCACCGAATTTACATGCCTGTACACAGTCTCCACAACCAAGACAGCCATATTTACATCCGGTATCACCAGAGTAAAGATTGGCTTTCACTTTACAGGAAGTACATCCGTCATAGATGTTTGTTGTCTCCCTGTTATCACAAGTACCGTGACATCTGACCACAGCTACCATAGGTTCTTTCTCCTCAACCTGGAGACCAAGGGTATCTGCGACCTTCTGCATCACAGCGTTTCCACCCACAGGGCAGAAAAAGCCATCGAGACTCCCAGCTTTGACGCAGTTTTCCGCGAAAGCACGACATCCTGCAAAACCGCAACCGCCACAATTGGCACCCGGCATTACAGCTTCAACGTCATCTATACGGGGATCTTCTTCGACTTTAAATTTTTGTGCCACTAGATAAAGCACAATTGCCAGCACGAGTCCCAAGACACTGAGGCTGACAACGGTAGGAATGATAATTGTACCCATATTTTTGATTTAAAGTTTTTCTATAGTAAATGAGAATTTATTCTCAAGTTTGCCTCTAAGGAGCCAAATAATAAAATAGTACACCGCCACACCTGCAACACAACCAAGCCCGGCTATCAATTCGTTCCCATATCTATCTTGCAAATATAATAATAAAATCAACAGAATAACCAAAGGAATCAAATAAGATAGCACTACAGCCTTATATCCCATAGATTTTGTAAGGGAGACGTTTACCTCCTCCCCTACAGTATAATCATCATAAAATCTCCTCTTCACCTCTATGTTCTTCACCTTCATATCCGAGGCAGTACACATAGATCGCGCATGACACTCACTACATGCAGACTTGCTGAGTATCTGCACATTTATCACCTTATCTGTTATGGAGGTTACCACCCCCTTATGAGAGACTTGATTACGGCTCATAACTAAAAATCGGGATTTTCATCAAATTCTGATCCACTGTTCATTCTTGACTCCACACCCATATAATCCTCTTCTCCATGAGGAGCAGCAAACATATCAAGATCGTTAGCATCTACAAAACGTGCTTCCGACTGTCTGAACTTCATCTTGACATCCCCCACCTCACCATTACGGTGCTTTGCAAAGATGATTTCAGCCAACCCCTGCTGAGTTGGATCCTCCTGCATACCATAATAATCGGGACGGTGGATAAACATTACAATATCTGCATCCTGCTCAATAGCACCAGATTCACGAAGGTCACTAAGCTGTGGCCTTTTGTTCCCGCCACGAGTCTCTACCGCACGGCTCAACTGGGATAAGGCCAGAATCGGAACATTCAACTCCTTGGCAATGGACTTGAGCGCACGAGAAATGGCAGAAACCTCCTGCTCCCTCATCCCTTTGAGCTCCGGAGGACCAGACATTAGCTGAAGGTAGTCCACAATTATTATTTTCACCCCTGAACTCCTAACCAGCTTTCTGGCTTTTGAACGGAACTCATAAATGGACAATGATGGTGTATCGTCTATGTACAGCGGAGCTTTTGCCAGGTTCTTGATTTTCTCATTAAGCTGCACAAGTTCATGGCTTGCCAGCTTGACTCCTCCCTTGATTTTCTCCGAAGAAAGGCCCGATTCCGGAATCAGCAACCTCTTCACAAGCTGGAGAGAAGACATCTCCAAAGAGAATATGGCCACGGGTATATTATGCTCCACAGACATATTTCTCGCCATAGTGAGGACGAAAGCAGTTTTACCCATCGCAGGGCGGGCCGCAATGATGACCAAATCTGATGGCTGCCAGCCCAATGTCATCTTGTCTATACCTGTAAAGCCGGAAGTAACACCACTCAAACCATCATCTCTGTTCTGGTTCTTCTCAATATCAGCAAGGGCCTCCCTGATGACTGCCTGAATAGGGAGTGTCTCCCTCTTCATATTCCTTTCGGCTAGACGGAACATATCATCCTGAGCCTGATCCAAAAGATCATCTACTGGAATATTGTCATCAAAACTGTCTTTCTGAACCTGATAGGTAATGGATATCAACTCACGCTGGATATATTTCTGTACCAGAATCTTGACATGGTAGTCTATATGCGCAGCAGCACCGATCTTGGCACTTAGCTGTGTGAGATAAAATGGTCCTCCAACACTCTCCAGGTCCTTGCTCCTTTTCAACTCCTCGGTAACGGTAAAAATATCTACCGGATCATGCTTTGAAGAAAGTGAGCTGATAGCCATAAAAATCTTTTTATTGGCCTCTTTATAGAAACATTCAGGGGACAGGGAGTCCAGAACATCCGGAACTACGTTAGGCTCCAGAAGAAGTGCACCCAAAACAGCTTCCTCCACTTCAATCGCTTGAGGCGGCACCCTTCCCATATCAATGCTGATAGCATCAATTTTTTTGTCTTGCGCTTTTGGCTTGTAGTTGTTTTTAGCCATTACTGAGAATTTAGGGGTGTAAAATTAATAAAAAAAAAGCACCACCCATACAGATGGTGCAAAACTGTCACACAAGTTTTTGATTATTCATTCTCAAATTCAGAGCTTACAATGATACGTCCGCAATACTCACAAACGATTAGTTTTTTGCTTAGTGCGATATCAAGCTTTCTCTGAGGGGGGATCTTATTGAAACATCCGCCGCAAGCATCCCTTTTTACAGTAACCACTGCAAGATGGTTTCTTGCATTCTTGCGCATCCTGTCATAAGCAGCCAATGTTCTCTCATCAATACCCTCCATTAGAGACTCCTTCTGTTTGAGGAGCACCTCCTCCTCTTTTGATGTCTCGGCAATTATCTCCACCAATTCGGCTTTTTTGTTCTCAAGGTCCACCTCTCTTCCGGCAAGATCATCAGTAGCCTTCTCCAACTCTGCCTTCTTATCATTCAAGGCAGCAGTGTTTTCTCTGATTCTTTTTTCTGCAAGCTCTTTCTCCAAACCCTGATATTCGATCTCTTTTGACAAAGAATCATACTCACGGTTATTCTTCACATTGCTTCTCTGGTCCTCATATTTGGCAATAGCAGCCTTACAGTTTTCAATATCCAATTTCTTCTGAGCTATCAGCTTCTCAATCTCAGAGATATCGCTCTTGATATTGGAAATCCTGGTCCTCAAACCCTCAATAGCATCCTCAAGATCACGTACCTCTTCAGGAAGTTCACCCCTGAGAAGGTGGATCTGGTCAATCTTGATATCTGTCTGCTGGATATTGTAGAGAGTGCGCAACTTGCTCTCCATGCTTGAATCTGAATCGTTCAGATTCTTGGACAAAGAGGTAAAAGTCTCCCTATTGTCAATAGGAGTCTCCACTTGATTCTTTTTCTGTCTGCTTGTAGCCATACTATATATAATGTACTAAATTGTTATTTTCCCTTATTAAGTGAACGGCAAAGGTAGAAATTTTTTCTTTAAGTATATCACTTATTCTCTCAACAATATCAATTTCTCCCTCATAATGACCTATATCCAACAAAAAGAAACCGTTCTCTGTCATAAAATCGTGATAACTCACATCTCCTGTGACATATGCATCTGCACCAGCAGCAACAGCCGAAGATATGAGTGACTTGCCACTGCCTCCACATAGAGCCACTCTTCTTATCAGCCTCCCCGATGGACGCGAACACCGTAAATGATGCAGTGAGAACCTCTCTTTTACCAAATGTGCAAACTCTTCATCCCTCAATGGAACCGGAAGTTCGCCTACCACCCCAAGTCCGTCTCCATTGGGGCCCTTCTCCAAAATCTCCACACCTGTCATCCCCAAACGTGCTGCCATCAGCCCACTGACACCATCAATAACCTTGTCTGCATTTGTATGCGAGCTGTATATTACTATGTTGTTCCGGATAGCCTTGTAAATGACATAGCCGATATTTGTATCTGGAGAAATCTTTGACACACCTCCAAAAATAAGAGGATGGTGCGTTATAATCAGATCTGCACCGGTAGCTATCGCTTCATCTATAAGTTTTGGGGTACAATCCAGAGCCAGAATTGCAGAATTGACCTCCTGCTCCGGCGAACCTATGCAGTATCCGGAGTTATCCCATTTCTCCTGAAATGAAAGCGGAGCAAACTCCTCAATGACCGAAGTAATCTCCCTAGCCTTCATTGTCTTCTGCGATTAGACCTTTCTGGATATCCAGAAGTTCCTGTTTTATGGCTGTAAGACGGCTAACCACCTCCGCTCTGAGATCTGAACCCTCCTTGTTGTTTTTCAGTCTGGCTTGAGCACCCTCAAGTGTCATCCCCCTCTCCTTAACCAGATAATGAATGGTTTTAAGGGTTTTGACATCGTCTGACGAAAACTTCCTGTTGCCCTTCTTATTTCTCTCAGGCTTTATATGAGACGAGAATTTTTCTGACCAGAATCTGACCAGAGATGTACTTTCACCCAATAGATCAGCCACTTCACCTATAGTGTAGTAAAGCTTTTCAATTTTAAATTCCTTATATGGCATAGGTTCAAATATTATATCATTAATCCAGTGACTGGCCCGTATTTACGGCAATCATCATCATCTCCCTATATTCTAGAGGATTCAAATCTACGAAAAAATAATCAATCGGATTCATATACTCCCCATTATAGATCACTTCATAGTGGAGGTGAGGCGCAAACACAGTCCCACTTGTCCCTACTCTCCCAATATGATCTCCCTGTTTCACCTTATGACCTTTCTTTACCACTATCTGGGACAAGTGCGAATAGGTCGTAACATATCCGCCCGGATGGGTTATCACAACACTGTTTCCTTGCCCCTTAGGGGACTTTGTAATGGAAGAGACCACACCATCAGCTGCAGAAATCACCTTTGTTCCAACAGAGGTTACCAGGTCAAGCCCTGTGTGTTGCGTGATTGTCTTGTAAAAAGGGTGCATTTTCTTACCTATTGTAGCCCCTGTCTTTGGCAAAGAGAAATCTTCGATAGGTATAATTGACGGTATACCCTTGACAAAAACCAGACTGTCCGTTGTCACTTTTGAAACATAACGAAGAACACGGTCAAAACTTGACATTCTCACCTCCAGATGTGCTATTTTTTGTGCAGTATGCCGCGCAACGCTTGCCAGATTCAAAGTGTCGCTTTCGCTTAGGAATTCACTGTAATCTACACTGCTCAATTCAAAATATGGAGGTTCAGAGTTGAATATGTTCTGGTAAATTTCGTAGTCCTTTGCCTGTAAATTGCCTATGATTCCCTCCAGAACATCCATCTGCTGCTCCATTCTGTCAAGATTCGCTGCTATGGCACTACTCTCCTTTATCAGCTTACTCTCCTGCTCATTGGAATATACAAGTGAGAAAACAATGTAATAACAAACAGCCAGAAATGAGCACCCGAAAAACCACTTTAGCCCACTTTTCAAATAATCTGAAAATTTGGATTTCCTCTCCTCGAAATCGAGGTTATTCTTATCAAAACCTACACCTGCTGACATATTATTTGATAGCTTTTACAGGTTTGACCATCATACTGTACTCTTCAGGAGTGATATCTGGATTGAAATAATTTAAAGGATTGACTGTCTTGTTTTTATAGAAAACTTCATAATGCAGGTGCGGACCTTTGGACCTGCCTGTATTGCCAAGCTCAGCTATATGGTCACCCCTTTTCACCTTTTGCCCCTCATACACAAGCGAAGCTTTCAGGTGGGCATATCGTGTCTTATATCCGAATCCGTGATCCACTATTATGTAGTTTCCATATCCCATGAAGTCGTGCGCCACTTTAAAAACCACGCCATCACCTGTAGCATAGACAGGAAGTCCCTGTTTGGGGCTCGAGAGGTCAATGCCATGATGGAATTTTGGTTTTTTGGTAAAAGGATCGGTTCTCATCCCAAAGCGGGACACCAGCCTTATCTTGTTTTTGTCTGTAGTGACAGGAGGTATTGATGGGATGCACTGTGCCATCTCCTCTGACCGCTTGGCCAGAAGAGACACTTCATCCAGTGATTTCACTTGAACATATGCCCTTTTGGAAAGTATATCAAGTTTGGCTGACAAGGATGCCAATTCACCTGAAGAATCATAAAGCTCCAGAAAAGAGTATCTGTCAACACCTCCGAATCCTGCATTTCTCACATCTGTAGAGAGAGAATCCATACCAAAAATGGGGCGATATACAGTATTGTCCCTCATTTGAAGCTCATTGAGGATAGCATTTTTTTGTCTATATCTCTCATTAAGGACTTCCAGTTTCGAGTGGTACTCAGCATTCTGCCTTTTGAGAATTGTAGTTTTCGGGGACTCAATACCCATAACACCAGTAAAAAGATAGGAGTAGAATACAAAGAAAACGAACCCCAGAAGAGCTGCCGCCAATACCCTGAACAACCTTCGGGCGATAGGCGTTTTAACCACTTCGTATTGGAGCGTCTCACTATTAAATTTGTATGATACTCTCTTCGACATCACTATTATCCCAAAATATGACGACGCAAATTTAAATATTTTTAATAAAAAAACTATTTTTGTACCTTATTTATACATGCAACATAGAAGACAATCATATGATGACATCTAAAGAGATAAGAAACAAGTTCTTAGAGTTCTTCTCATCTAAGAATCACACCATCGTCCCATCTGCTCCAATGGTAGTCAAAGGGGACCCCACACTTATGTTTACAAATGCGGGTATGAACCAATTCAAGGATTGGTTTCTTGGAAATACCCCTATCAAATATCCAAGGGTAGCAGATACCCAGAAATGCCTTCGCGTCAGCGGCAAACACAACGATTTGGAAGAGGTGGGACATGACACATACCATCACACCATGTTCGAAATGCTGGGAAACTGGAGCTTCGGTGACTATTTCAAGAAAGAGGCAATCGCATGGGCTTGGGAGCTCCTTACCGAGGTATACAAACTTGACAGGGACAGACTATATGTCACCATCTTCGAGGGCAACCCTGAAGAGGGTGTTGACTTGGACCACGAAGCCGAGCAATGCTGGCTTGAGCACGTATCTGCCGACCGCATAATCCTTGGAAACAAAAAGGACAATTTCTGGGAGATGGGTGAGACTGGACCTTGTGGTCCCTGCAGCGAGATCCATATTGACCTCCGCGACGACGAGGAGAGAAAAGCTGTTTCAGGCAAAGAGCTTGTAAATACAGGCCACAGCCTTGTGATTGAGATATGGAACCTGGTATTTATCCAATACAACAGAAAAGCCAACGGCCAGCTTGAACTCCTGCCCAACAGACACGTGGATACAGGTATGGGCTTCGAGAGACTTGTAATGGCTGTAAACGGCAACAAGAGCAACTATGACGGTGACATCTTCCAGACAATAATCGGCAAAATCTCCGAGATTTCAGGTAAGAAATATGGCCAGTCTGAGGATCTTGACATTGCTATGAGGGTTATCTCTGACCACATCCGTGCCATCAGTTTCTCGATTGCGGACGGACAGCTCCCTTCAAATGTCAAGGCCGGATATGTTATCCGCCGCATCCTTCGCCGCGCAGTACGCTACGGCTACACATTCCTGGGGCTCAACACACCATTCCTGTGCAGACTGGTCCCTACCCTTGTGGAGGTGATGGGATACGCATACCCTGAACTGGAGAAACAGCAGGCACTTATTGAGAAAGTTATCAAAGAGGAGGAAGAAGCATTCCTGAGGACACTTGAAAAAGGGATCAAGCTACTTGACTCTGTGATGGAAAAATCTAAGGAGACCAAGATGATCTCAGGAAAAGATGCTTTCACACTATACGACACATATGGATTCCCCATTGACCTGAGCGAACTTATTGCCAAGGAAAAAGGATACACCATTGATATTGACAAATTTGAGGAGGAGCTGGGCAAACAAAAAGAGAGAGCCAGAAATGCCGCTGCAGTGGAAGAGGGGGACTGGATGGAGGTTGAACCTTTCTCATCATGCGAATTTGTGGGATACGACATACTCGAATGCGATGTCAAGCTTATGAAATACCGCACAGTCAAGACCAAAGGTAAAGAGTTGTTCCAGCTTGTGTTTGACAAGAGCCCATTCTATGCTGAGAGCGGTGGTCAGGCAGGAGATAGCGGTACTTTGAAATCCGAGACAGGTGAAATCATCAACATAATGAACACCGTCAAGGAAAACAACCTCAACATCCACATTGCAGACCGTATACCTGTAGACAGGAATGTCACATTCCACGCATCAGTAGATGCTCTCAAGAGAGAAGAGACAGCTGCCAACCATACAGCCACACACCTTCTCCACTATGCACTACGACAGATACTGGGTACACATATAGAGCAGAAAGGCTCATCAGTAACATCCGGCAGCTTCAGATTTGACTTCTCCCATTTTGAGAAGATATCAGAGGACCACCTTCGCGAAGTTGAAAGACTTGTAAACAAACTTATTCGCGAGGACATACACAAAGAGGAACATAGGGAACTTCCTATTGAACAGGCAAGGGAACTGGGAGCTATGGCGCTGTTCGGTGAAAAATACGGTGACAAAGTTCGCGTAATCAAATACGGAGAATCAGTTGAGCTTTGTGGAGGAACTCACGCTACCTCTACCGGACGCATCGGATCATTCAAGATCGTGTCCGAGTCTGCAGTAGCTGCAGGTGTAAGGAGAATAGAGGCCATTACGGGAAGACATGTGGAGTCTGCCATGTACTTCCTTGAAGACCAGCTCAAAAGTATAAGGCAAATGCTCGGAAATGTGCCTGATGCCATCAAAGGTCTCATGAAGGTTCTTGCAGATAATGAAACACAGAAAAAGGCCCTTCAGGAGGTAGCAATGGAGAGGATTCAGAACCTCAAAAAAGCCCTTATTGAAGAGAGCCAGGAGGTTAACGGAATCCGCTTGTTCACTGTCAGAGGTGCCTTTGTTCCTGATATCATCAAGAATGTTGCATTCGAACTGTACAAAGAATTCGAAAGCGCAGCACTTGTGGGAGCCATCCTCAACAGCGACAAACCAAGTCTCGTCCTAATGTATACAGACGATTTGGTAAAAGGTGGTGCTGATGCTTCCAAAGACATTAAAGAGGCTTGCAAGCTTATCCAAGGTGGTGGCGGAGGCCAGAAATTCCTCGCTACTGCGGGCGGCAAGAATCCTGACGCACTCAATGAGGCCTACAACTTACTGATTGACATAGCTACCAAACAATAGTAAGGACTTTGAAAAAGTTGGACAGATTCATACTGAACTCCTTCCTGGGACCATTCACAATGGTCTTCCTTATCGTCGTATTCATCCTGGTAATGCAGTTTCTATGGTTGTATATCGATGAGCTGGTTGGTAAAGGTTTGAGTCTGTGGGTAATTCTGGAATTCCTCATGTGGGGTTCCTGCACAATATTGCCTTTGGCAATGCCCCTCGCCACCCTTATTGCCTCAATCATGACTCTTGGCAATATGGGTGAGAGCAATGAGCTCCTGGCCATGCATGCTGCCGGAATATCACTCAAAAGGGTACTGATCCCCCTTATAGTGGTATCTGTCGGCATCAGCATAGGGGCCTTTTTCGTCTCCAACGACCTCATACCTGTTGCCTACAATAAGATATACACTCTACAATACGACATCAACAAGACCAAAGAGGAGATAAAAATCCCCACCGGCACATTCTACAATGGAATAGATGGTTATACATTGAGGATAAGTGACAGGAATAAAGAGTCTGACATGATGTACAATGTAATGGTTTATGACCATACAAAGAACAAGGGAAATATCAGCGTAGCAGTTGCAGATTCAGGCCTGATAAAGTCCACACCGGACAAGTCTGCATTGGTTTTCACCCTCTTTCATGGAGTCTCCTATGAAGAGGACAACAGCATGAAATACAAGGATACAATCCTCAACCTTAGCAAAATCGAATTTGACATGCAGGAGATTGTAATCCCACTGAAAAATTATGCTTTCAAGAAATCTGAAGATGACAAATACGGAAATGAGATTATGGCCAAAAATCTCAAGAGCCTGCAGAAAGATAGGGACTCTATCGGCATCACATACGACAAGACACACCTGAAACATTACAAGAATTTCATGTATGGAATGGGGCTCAGCTATCCTGCCCAACTGGACACAGCCAAAAACAAAGGCTATCTGAAAGGGTTTGAAACAGACTCCCTCTTCAAGAAATGGAGTCACCATCAGGAAAGGGCTTCCATTGGCGAGTCCATTGACCATTCCAGAAACGTTCAGTCAACCACAGAGTCTTTTGAGAGGGAGATAGCTCAGAATAGCTATTTCCTCAGAAAAATTGACCTTGAGTCATACAGAAAATTCACATTGTCGTTTGCCTGCCTGGTATTTTTCTTTATTGGAGCCCCCCTTGGGGCCATTATCAGAAAGGGTGGTCTAGGGACACCGGTCATCATATCTGCCATGTTCTTTGTCCTCTACTGGGTCGTAGACATAAGCGGCAAGAAACTGGCTACGGATGGAGCTATCACGCCAATTATTGGAGCATTCATCTCCACATTGGTGCTTCTCCCATTGGGTATATTCCTGACTTGGAAAGCTACATCGGAGGCCTCATCATTCAACTTTGATTCATTTAAGGAGGAGGCGTTAAAAGCCTTCCAGAAATTAAAAAACAAATACTCATGGAGCAGAAAGGGAAAAACATCAAGATAGTATTTATGGGTACACCAGAGTTCGCAGTAGGTTCTCTGCAGGCTCTGATAGAAAACGGTTATAATGTAGTGGGAGTCGTTACGGTCCCTGACAAGCCAAGCGGCAGGGGGCTTAAAATCAATATGAGTGCAGTGAAAGAGTATGCCCTCACTCTCAATATCCCTATTATGCAGCCTGTCTCACTCAAAGACCCTGCATTCATCGATGAGCTGACCGCTCTGGAAGCAGACTGTTTCGTGGTAGTTGCATTCCGGATGCTGCCGCAAGTGGTATGGTCCATGCCAAGATTGGGGACCTTCAATCTGCACGCCTCACTCCTGCCCCAATACCGAGGTGCTGCCCCTATCAACTGGGCTATCATCAATGGCGAAACCAAATCGGGTGTTACCACTTTCCTGCTTGACCGCCAGATTGATACAGGAAATATACTATTCCAGCAGGAGTGCGAAATACTCCCCGAGGACAATATTGGCACTCTGTATGACAAACTTATGGCAATGGGCTCCACATTGGTGCTCCGCACAGTAGATGCATTGGCCGAAGGCAATGTAATACCCACCCCACAAACAGAATCCGACAACCTCCGTCCTGCACCCAAAATTACCCGCGAGACCTGCAAGGTAGAGTGGAATTGCTCTGCAGTGGATATAGCGAACCGCGTCAGAGGGCTCAGCCCCTACCCTGCTGCATATGCAGTCATGGTGGCAGGGGATAAAAGGAGCGATGTCAAAATATTTGCCGGCCACGCTATTGATATGGAGAAGAGCAACAGCGACATCGGAGCCATTGTTTCTGATGGAAAAACCAGACTCTGCGTAAAATGTGCAGAAGGACTTTTTGAAATAACAGAGCTTCAGATGGCTGGAAAGAAGAGACTGCATGTGAAAGAGTTCCTGGTGGGGGTACACAATATTGAGAATTATAAATTCGAGTAATGGACAAACTGAAATTTGAATTATTACATACAGACCCACAGAGCTGTGCGAGGAGGGGAAGGATACATACTGACCACGGTGTGATAGAGACCCCCATATTTATGCCCGTAGGGACACTCGGCTCTGTAAAAGGGGTATACCATAGAGATTTGTCCCAAGACATCAAAGCTGAAATATGCCTGGGCAATACATATCACCTATACTTGAGGCCCGGGCTTGATACGCTGTATCAGGCCGGTGGACTCCACAAGTTCATAAGCTGGGACAAGCCCATACTCACTGACAGTGGAGGATTTCAGGTATTTTCATTGGCAGCAAACAGAAAGCTCACCCCTGAGGGCTGCACCTTCCGCTCACATATAGACGGGTCCAAACACATGTTCACCCCTGAAAACAATGTGGACACCCAAAGGAAAATCGGAGCAGACATCATTATGGCACTTGACGAATGCACTCCTGGTGATGCCGACTACCAATATGCAGCCAAATCACTCAAACTCACACAAGCCTGGCTCGAAAGAGGGATAAAACACTTTGACCAGACAGAGCCCCTATATGGCTACCATCAGGCGTACTTCCCCATTGTACAGGGGTGCGTATACCCCGATTTGCGCCGTCAGGCTGCTGAACACGCAGTCTCCCTGGATAGGGAGGGTTACGCTATCGGGGGGCTGGCAGTAGGGGAACCTACCGACAAGATGTATGAGATGATAGAGGTAGTACACCCTATCCTGCCTAAGGACAAGCCGAGATACCTAATGGGTGTCGGGACACCGGCCAATATCCTTGAAGCCATCTCCAGAGGTGTCGATATGTTTGACTGCGTAATGCCATCCCGCAACGGCCGAAACGGTATGCTATTCACATGGGAAGGGACTATCAACATAAGGAACAAAAAGTGGGCAAACGATTTCTCCGAGCTAGATCCTCAAGGCACCTCTTTTGTAGACCATACATACTCCAAAGCATATCTCCGCCACATGTTCATAGCGGGAGAGATGTTGGCGGCCCAAATAGCGACAGAACACAACCTTGCATTCTACCTTGACCTCGTGACACAAGCCCGTGCCCATATTGAAACAGGAGATTTCAGTTCGTGGAAAAACAGTGTAGTGAAGAAGCTGGATATAAGATTATAACTATATTTGGAAGATGAAACTCCCCTGGCTGACCATAATCGACAGATATATCATAAAGAAGTTCATTGGGACCTTCTTTGTGGCACTTGCTTTGATTATTGTCATTGTCATAATATTCGATATCAGTGAGAAGATTGATGACTTCGTGGACAACGAGGTGACTCTCCGTGAGATAGCATTCACATACTACGCCAATTTCATCCCCTACTTCATGAATATGTTCAGTGCCATATTCGTGTTTATTACAGTCATCTTCTTTACATCGAAACTTGCCAGTGACAGCGAGATTATAGCAATGCTCTCTGGTGGGGTCAGTTTCAAGCGACTCATGGTCCCATACCTGATATCTGCATTCATTATAGCGCTGTTCAGCCTCACACTGAATCTTTTCATAATTCCACCAGCCAACAAGACCCGATTGGAATTCGAGGGGAAATATATCAAAGGGGCCCGTTTCTACAACAACAAACGCCATATACACTATCAGATAGCACCTGGTGATTTTGCCTACGTAGAATCATTCAGCACTTGGAACAATACCGCATACCGCTTCACACTCGAGAGTATCAAAGACAACGAAATGATCTCTAAGATAAGTGCTGAGACTGCAGCATGGGACTCAACCAAGCAGGCATGGACCCTAAGGAAATACTACAAAAGGGATTTCTTCAATGGAAAGGAGGTGATCTCTTTCGGAACACAGATGGACACAGTTATAAATCTCTCCATTGAAGATTTCTACCGTAGGGAGAATACTGTGGAATCACTTGATTATTTCCAGCTCAATGAACTTATCGGGACTCAGAAAATGAGGGGTGATACCATGGTGAAATATTCGCTCATAGAGAAGAACAACAGATATGCAATGCCGTTCTCGGCATTCATCCTCACTATTATAGGGGTGTCCCTATCTTCAAAGAAGCGTCGCGGAGGTGTCGGTATAAATCTGGGTGTAGGTATAGCTCTCAGCTTCTCATATATCCTCTTCATGAGGTTCAGCCAGATGTTTGTGTTTACAGACACATTGCCACCTGGTATAGCCATATGGCTTCCCAATATACTTTATGCCATCATTGCGGCCGTCCTTTACAGAATGGCTCCAAAATAAGAAAACCGGGGTTTACTGTACTGTAAACTCCGGTTTTCTTTGCGGGTATATCGCAAAAATCACCCTGTTTTATAATTTTTTGGATACTTTGTCCAGCATATCGTCCACCATCGCATCGATATCCCACTGAGGATTCCATCCCCACTCTTCACGGGCACAGGTGTCGTCGGGCTTGTTGGGCCATGATGCTGAAATCTGAGCTTTGACTGGGTCCACATCAAAATCAAAGGTAGCATCAGGGATACGCTGCTTGATCTTCTCAAATAGCTGAGTAGGGGTAAAACTCATGCAAGTGATATTGAAACTGTTTCTATGCACAAGCTTGGATGGATCAGCCTCCATAAGCTGTGTTACTGCATTGAGGGCATCAGGCATATACAGCATATCCATATATGTATCTTGTGGCACAGGACAGGTGTAATGTTTGTGCTTGAGTACCTCATAGAATACCTCTACAGCATAGTCTGTGGTACCACCGCCCGGGAGTGCGCCATTTGAGATTATACCTGGAAAACGGACACTGCGGGTATCCACACCGAATCTTGTGAAATAGTAATCAGAGAGGAGCTCTCCCGAAACCTTGCAGACACCATAGATGGTATTTGGTCTCATCACTGTATCCTGTGGGGTATTGTCGTGAGGGGTATTCTCACCGAATGCTCCGATTGAGCTGGGGGTAAAAAGTGCAGTCTTATACTCTTTTGCCAGAGTCAGGGAGTTGAGAAGGGCTCCCATATTGATTTTCCAAGCGAGTTCAGGATTCTTTTCTCCGGTAGCAGAAAGGAGGGCCACCATATTGAAGATGGCATCGATATCATACTTCTTGACTACAGCCTCAAAAGCATTGATATCCAGAATGTCCAGTTTTTCCGTTATGGCAACTTCCGACATTTTTGCCACCATGTCATCTCTAAGATCGGCAGCTACCACATTGTCGTGGCCATAATGTTTCTGAAGATGGGGTACCAGTTCCGTACCTATTTGTCCACCTGCTCCAACGATAAGTATCCTTTTCATTTCGCTCAGTATATATTTATACAAAAATATACAAATTTTTTACTTGTGCTTCTTTTTATTTACTTTTATCTCATGGAAAAGATAATCACATTCGGTTCATGCTTTGCCACCGAAATGGGTAAAGCTCTTCAGGATGATGGGTATGATATACTTATTAACCCTTTCGGGGTACTGTTTAACCCTGTCTCCATCTACAATTCCATATTGAGACTGCTGGACAGAAACCCGTACACACTTGATGACGTAATAGAAAGAGATCCTCTATACGGGAAAAATTCAGGACTTTCCAGACCTGGCAGCTATGCCTCATTCTATCATCATGGCAGCTTCGCTTCACCCTCACCCGAGGAATTTCTGACCAAAGCCAACAAGTCTATGCTTGAAGCCTCTGACTACCTGCGCGAAGCATCCACAATCATAGTTACCTTCGGCACATCATGGGTATTCAGACATCTTCAGAGAGACATAATAGTCTCCAACTGCCACAAAATACCTGCCTATGAATTCAGAAGAGAGCGTCTTGGAATAGATGAGATAGCGGATATGTTCACCCCTCTGCTCACTGATCCCAGGCTAGGAAAAAATAAAAGATGGATTTTTACAGTCAGTCCCATCCGTCACCTTAAGGATGGCCTACACGGCAACCAGATTTCCAAAGCCATCCTTCTGCTGGCTATAGAAAAAATGTGCGCCTCTTACGAAAACGCACATTACTTTCCATCATACGAGATAGTATTGGATGAACTTCGTGACTACTCTTACTTTGCTGAAGATACCGTACACCCATCCCCTGAAACTGTCAAGATAGTCTGGGAGAGGTTCAAACCACTATTTTTTGATGAACTTTGATCCGAATGTAGCCTGGATACCAAGCTTTGCATTCATGATAAACTTGTCTACAGGATAACCCTGAGGAGTATACTGTAAATTCATATAGTCTGTACCAAAGAATATGGCCACACCATTTCTAGGGATGAACTCCATAAGAAATCCTATAGTCCTGGCATTATTAAGGAAAGAATAGTTCACACCCACATTAAAAACATTCTTTACTTTCAGATTGTATGAAGCAGTAATCTCATTTATACCATACATGTATGAATATAGGAGACCGACACTCATAAGATTGTTGAGCATAGGTGCCTCTACGCCTACATAAGCCTTAGGGGTAAGCCACTTGCTGAGTCTTGTTGCCCCCAGTGGTGCCTCCTCAAAATCTGCAAGAGCCATAAAATCGTCAGTTATTCTCTTAAGGCTCCCTTCCATGTCAAATTCTGTATTGATATTATCCAACCCCTCAAATACGGCATTTCCTGAAGAGGTTAGTCTTGTCACGTATTCATCTGAATAGAAAATAGTACCCAAATCTACAACAGAAGCTGAGAAATTGACACCATCCAGCACAGGTATATCCAGTTTGAGCTTGTACTCAAAACCCAAGTCAACAGCCATACCAAATCCGGCAGGGCCCATCCCTTTTACAGATATCTTGGTGGTCTCACCATCATCAGAAGCAGACGTAATGTTCACCCCTTTTCCATAAATAACACCCTCTGCATCTGTATTCAACTCCCATTTGTCCTGGGACATATGGACAGATGCTTCATTGATTCTCATGTCCGCCCTCAGAAGCCCTGTCAAAAATTTGATATTTGCACCAATGCTCAATCCAGGGACCACATCACCCAAATTCCTTTTGTACCCGGCAGAGACCTGAAGATATGCATTCTGTTTGATAGCAAAATCTCTGAAATTATAGGTATCCTTCGCCATACCATCCTTTAGGAAGACAAACAGCTCTGAAGGCACATTGAAATTGACATCCAACCTCTCTGCTATATTAATGGAGATAAAGTCCTTATTGCTCACAAAGAAACCTGTTCCTATAAGATCTGCATCGATTCCGGCCTGAATCTTTGGATTCTCCGGCATAAGAGCTAAGAACTCAGCAGTGGTGACATTCTGGTTCAAATATGTATACAACTCACCATTTTTAGGAAACAGAAAGTTTGAAGCGCCAATATTACTGTTGACATTGAAGTACAGATCTCCCAAAACCGGAACGGTGAAATAATTGGTCCTGGGTGAAAATGCCGGGTTCATTTTGGTTCTCTGGATGGACGAATCGAAGAAATAGCTGCCTCTTAAAGCTTGTGCTCCGGCTGAAAGCGGCAAAAGCAAGACTGCCAAACAGATAAAAATATATTTTTTCATAACTCTATCTTTTAAAACTATAATTACTTATTACTGCCTATTGTTATACCTTCAGGCAAATTAATACCCAGTTTTGCCTTGATATACGATTTGTCCGTAACAGGTATATCTGAGGACTCCTTGGATGATACCACGAATGTCACCTTGATGCCACTCAAGCCATTTGCAGCTGCAGATTCCTTGATCCCCATCATCAGATTCAAAGGGGTCTGCTTTGCCGATCCATCACTATTGCAAGATGCTATAATCTGCCTATTTGCATCTACAGAAATCACCTCTGAGGCAGAATCCAACAAATCTACCTGCAAATCAAAACCAAGAGGGAATGAATTTGTAATTGAGCCCACAAGATTTATCTTGCTCCATCTCAATATCTCTTCCAGACCGAGATCTGCCACATCAATGGTATCTGATACAGCAATCTGGAAATCGGGACCAAATGATAGAGGAATCACCATGTCATAAGACATATCAACAAAATAATCGGCGCTCATCTCAAATAGGCTGCTGGAAGTTGCATCTGTCTTAGCCTCCACAACCACTGCTATAGAATCTGGAACCAACTTTATCAAACCGGACATGTCAGCCTGAACAAATGTCGCATCCTTACCTGAACCGGTACTCTCATTACCGATCACAAACCTCTTTACAGCCGACTTGTCAGAAGAGGAAGAGCTTGGAAGAGGCAACAGAATTTCCAGAGCAGATCCCTCTACAGGGAGCCCCCCTTTATAAGGGACCAGATTAAGTGTACCAGAAACCGGCACCCCTATATTAGTTTCAACATCAATGACAACATGAGGGTTGGTTATGTCCAGACAAACATTCTCTCCCTTTACAAAATCAGGAATTCCGGACAAATCTATCACTTTTCTGATCTCATCCAGCTTATAATCTATATTGGCCTCAACACTTTCGATGGAAAAATCAATATAGCTCACCACCAATTCAAAAGACATCCCTGCAGATTTCTCAAGGGTAGCCCTGTTGGTAACAGCATCCTGAATGGAAACTGAACCTGTGATAGTTGACGACTTTGCTATATCAATGCTTCCAGACATCTCTGAAAAGTCTAAATTGAGACCTGTAATGTCATATACTTTGGAATTTGTATAACCATTTTTTTCGTCCAGAACCAATTCGCCCAAATGGATAGGTTCAGACTTCCCTCCAATCTCCAGAAAATCTGACAAATCGACATCTATAGCTGGCACCAAAGACCCTTTTGAGATAATGGGATCCTTTATAGAGAGGGAAACTTTCACCTTGGCATTCTTGTTAAGTGCCAGGTTATTTACACTCTTTATCTCTTTAGGGAGATCCATTTTCAAATTCACTTCAAAGACTTGCGGACTTATTGTCTTGGCTGGCAAAATCCCAGCAGGAACAGCAAAATCTTCATCACCTATACCAGATGGCAGTATTATACCTGATGCTGAATATAAGTTGTCCTTCCTGTACACCAGATCCTCTGGAATAAAGTCGGTATTGTTAAAAAAGAGGGGCAAAGCATCACTCAACGAGATCTTGTCACCCTGGCTAATATTATATGCGCCACTAGCATCTTTATTGAAGAATTCAATATTCAGGGAGTCCAACAAATCTGACAATTTGAGTTCCTGCGTACTTCCTAGCGGGAAAGCCAGACCAGATGCCGCAAACGTCATCTCGTCATTTAAATCATTCAAATCATATTCCTCTGATACACACGATGAAAAAACTGGAGCCAAGGCCACCAGCAATAGTCCCAATTGTAAAATTCGACTTCTCATAACGTCCAAATTATCTTGTTAACGATAACAAATATACGAATTAATGGATATAAATAAAAAAGGCAGCCAACAAATTGTGGACTGCCTTCCCTATGTAGAATAAATAGTAATTATTCTGCTTTTGCTTCCTCAGCTACAGGTGCCTCTACTGCTGGAGCTGCTTTTTTTGCACGGCTACGGCGAGTAGTTGCTTTCTTCTCTTCCTTCTTAGGAGCTGATGCTAGAGCTGCCTCGTTGAAGTCTACCAATTCGATGAATGCAGTATCAGCTGCGTCACCTGGTCTGAAACCTGTTTTGATGATACGGGTGTATCCGCCTGGACGGTCAGCAATCTTAGGGGCAACTACACGGAATAGTTCGTTAACTGCCTCTTTTTGTTTAAGATAGCTGAATACTGTACGACGTGAGTGAGTAGAATCATCTTTTGCCTTGGTGATTAGTGGCTCTACATATGATCTAAGAGCTTTTGCCTTAGGTAGTGTAGTCTCAATACGTTTGTGCAAAATCAAAGATGCTGCCATATTAGCCATCAACGCTTTGCGGTGACCACTCTTACGTCCTAAATGATTAATGCTTCTATTATGCCTCATTTTCTTCTACGTTTTTCTTTTTAACTTCAATGTTGTATTTGGTAACATCGATACCGAAGTTCAGTTTAACTCTATCCATAAGAGTATCAATTTCACTCATTGACTTCTTACCGAAGTTTCTGAATCTGATAAGCTCTGATCTTGGAATAGATACCAAGTCGGCAAAAGTCTCGATGTTTGCTGCTTTCAAGCAGTTTAGTGCTCTTACAGATAGTTCCATATCTGAAAGCTTGGTAAGAAGAAGATGACGCATACGTAGTGATTCTTCATCAAGTACCTCTGCAGTATTCTTCTCTGGAACAGCCTCAAGAGATATTTTCTCGTCTGAGAACAACATCAAATGATGGATCAAAATCTTGGCTGCCTCGGTAAGAGCCTCTTTTGGATGAATCGAACCATCGGTGGTAATCTCAAGATTCAATTTCTCATAGTCAGTCTTCTGTTCAACACGGAAGTCCTCTACTGAGTATTTCACATTCTTGATAGGTGTGAAAATTGAATCAATAGGAATAGTTCCGATAGGAGCTGACTCTACTTTATTCTCTTCTGATGGTACGTAACCTCTACCTTTGCCAATTCTCATCTCCACTTTAAGGGTGATATTAGGCTCCATAAAGCAGATGTGGAGATCAGGATTAAGGATTGAGAAGTTTGACAGGCCGTTTGATATATCACCTGCAGTGAACTCATCCTTACCGGTCAATGTGATGTTTACAACTTCGTTTTCAACATCTTCAACTTCTCTTTTGAAACGTACTTGTTTTAGATTAAGAATAATCTCAACTACACTTTCTATCACACCTGGTATAGTATCAAACTCATGATCCACACCGTCGATTCTGATAGAAGTGATGGCAAATCCTTCTAACGAAGATAATAGCACACGACGTAGAGCATTACCCACTGTTACACCGTAAGTAGGCTCAAGAGGGCGGAACTCAAAGCGACCGAAAGTCTCAGTTGCGTCGAGCATAATTACCTTGTCTGGTTTTTGAAATGCTAAAATTGCCATTTGTTTATAGTTTATTATTTAGAGTACAACTCTACGATTAATTGTTCATTGATGGTCTCTGGAATCTCTGTTCTCTCTGGTTCATTTAGATATTTACCTGAAAGCTCAGCTGAATTCCACTCAATCCATGAGTATTTTGACACCTCTGGAACTGAGTTCTGAATAACCTCAAGACTCTTTGATCTCTCGCGAACACCAACAACCTGTCCTGGTTTAACGATAGTTGAAGGGATGTTGCAAACCTCACCGTCAAGAACGATGTGGCAGTGTGATACAAGCTGTCTTGCAGCAGCACGTGAAGGGGCAACACCCATTCTGTATACCAAGTTGTCAAGACGTGACTCAAGAAGTACGATAAGGTTTTCACCGGTAGTACGTCCTTTCATCTTACGAGCTCTCTCGTATAGGTTGCTGAATTGTCTCTCAAGAAGACCGTAAGTATATTTTACTTTTTGTTTCTCTTTCAACTGAGTACCGTACTCAGATGATTTTTTACGTTTTTTAGCCAATCCGTGTTGTCCTGGAGGATAATTTCTCTTCTCGAAAAATTTATCTGGACCGTAGATTGCTTCTCCAAATTTGCGGGCGATTTTAGTTGTAGGCCCTGTATATCTTGCCATATAATATTACTCTATTTAAAGTGTTATATTGAAATTATACTCTACGACGTCCTTTAGGGCGACAACCATTGTGTGGAAGTGGAGTAACGTCAACGATTTCAGTTACCTCGATACCAGCACCGTGAATAGTACGGATTGCAGACTCACGACCTGCACCAGGACCTTTCACATATGCTTTGATCTTACGCAAACCAAGATCATATGCCACCTTAGCAGCATCTGCAGCAGCTACCTGAGCAGCATAAGGAGTGTTCTTCTTTGAACCTCTGAAGCCCATTTTACCCGCTGAAGACCAACTAATAACTTGACCCAAGCTGTTGGTTAATGTTACAATCACATTGTTGAAAGTTGAAGAGATGTGTGCTTGACCATAAGCATCAACTTTAACAACTCTTTTCTTGCTAGATGTTGTAGTTTTCTTTGCCATATTCAGCTCTTATTATTTAGTTGCTTTTTTCTTGTTTGCGACTGTTTTCTTTCTACCCTTACGTGTACGGGCATTGTTTTTAGTGCTTTGACCACGTACTGGAAGACCGATACGGTGACGGATACCTCTGTAGCATCCTACGTCCATAAGTCGTTTAATGTTCATTTGAATAGATGAACGAAGTTCACCTTCAATTTTGTACTCTTCAGAGATTTTTGCTCTGATTGCAGCGATCTGATCATCATTCCACTCAGATACTTTGGTGTTCCAGTCGATACCGCAATCGGTAAGGATTTTTTGAGCAGAACTGCGACCAATACCGAAGATATAGGTCAAACCTATAACTCCACGTTTGTTTTTTGGTAAATCAACTCCGGCTATACGTGCCATATTCTTATCTTATTTTTTGTTTTTACAAATTAAAAATTATCCTTGGCGCATTTTGAATTTAGGGTTCTTTTTGCAGATAACATACAAACGCCCTTTACGTTTTACGATTTTGCAATCTTCGCTACTCTTTTTGATGGATGCTTTTACTTTCATTGTTGTAAATTTTTTATTTATGTCTGAAAGAAATTCTTCCTTTGGTTAAATCATAAGGAGACATTTCGACCCTCACCTTATCTCCAGGGAGAATTCGGATGTTGTGCAAGCGCATCTTGCCCGAAGTGTGAGCCAGTATCACTTGACCATTCTCCAACTCTACCCTAAACATAGTGTTGGGTAATGCCTCGACAATAGTACCATTTACCTCTAAAACAGATTGTCTTGCCATGGTTAAAAGTCCTTATAATTATTAATAGTTTTTTTTGCCTTCAATATAATCAAATGTTGATAGAACGTCAGCCTCACCTTTTCTGATTGCCACCATTAATTCAAAGTGTGCCGAATTCTTCTTGTCGGAGGTGCTTACTGCCCAGCCATTGTCGTGCAAGTAAATCGATCTTCCTCCAGCATTTATCATAGGTTCAATGCATATTACCATCCCTTCTGAAAGCTTCTTGCCTCTACCTGCCAATCCGTAGTTTGGAACTTCCGGTGATTCATGCATATTCTTGCCGATACCATGTCCTACCATCTCACGGACAACAGAGAAACCGAAACTTTCACAATAACTTTGGATAGCATATCCGATATCACCTATCCTGTTTCCAGCCACAGCCTTCTCAATACCTCTATATAAAGAATCCTTGGTAACCTTCAAGAGCTCTTGGGTCTGAGCATCTACCTCCCCTACAGGGAAGGTATATGCTGAGTCACCATAGAAACCTTTATATATTGTGCCGCAATCCACTGATACTATATCTCCCTCTTTTAGTGCGTAGTTTGATGGAAAACCATGAACAACTACATCATTTACAGAGATACACAATGTATAAGGGAAGCCGCCGTAACCGAGAAAACCAGGGATCGCGCCATTGTCACGGATGAAAGCCTCTGCGATTCTGTCTAGCTCCATTGTAGTCACACCGGGAGCTATATGCTTTCCTACCTCTGCCAATGTCTTCGATACCAAAAGAGCATTCTCTCTTAGAATCTCAATGTCTTCTGCGGTTTTTGTTCTAATCATAACAATCTAAATCAAAGGACTTACATTCCTGAACGACCTTTTAGTCGTCCTGTTTTCATCAAACCGTCGTAGTGACGCATTAGCAAATATGATTCAATCTGCTGTAGCGTATCAAGCACTACTCCTACAAGGATAAGTAATGATGTTCCTCCGTAGAATTGGGCGAACTGGTTATTTATCCCAAACATCATCGCGAACGCAGGTAGAATCGCAACAATTGCCAAGAAGATGGATCCTGGAAGTGTGATGCGAGACATAACTGCATCCAGGTACTCTGCTGTCTTCTTTCCAGGTTTTACTCCAGGGATGAAGCCACCATTTTTCTTCATCTCCTCTGCCATCATATTAGGGTTCACAGTCACTGCTGTATAGAAGTAAGTGAACAGAATTACAAGGACAGCAAAAATGAAGTTGTACCAGAAACCAGTGAAGTCACTCAATGTTGCCGCCAAACCTCTTGAAGCGTCAAAACGTGCAAGAAGTAGGGGGAACATCATAATAGCCTGAGCGAAGATAATTGGCATAACACCTGCCGCATTGATCTTCAATGGAATATACTGACGAACTCCACCATATTGTTTATTACCAATTACTCTTTTTGCATACTGTACAGGTATTCTTCTAACACCTTGAACCAATGCAATTGATGCAATGAAGATAAAGAAAAGGAAAGCAATCTCGATGATGAACATCAGAGGACCGCCGTTTGTCTGTCCAAATCTTTGTGCACCCTCAGCAAACAATGCAAAAGGAAGACGTGCGATAATACCTACCATAATGATTAGAGAGATACCATTACCTAAGCCGCGATCGGTAATGCGCTCACCCAACCACATGATGAACATCGTACCTGCGATGAGCACCAAAGTAGCAAAAATATTGTATGAGAAACCAGATACTAGGAACGCCGAAGCTGGCAATTGTGCATGCATATTAGTCATATATGCAGGTCCTTGAAGAAGGAGGATCACAATGGTCAGATAGCGGGTCCATTGGTTCATCTTTCTACGTCCGCTCTCACCCTCTCTTTGCATCCTTTGGAAATAAGGAACCATTACTCCGAGAAGCTGGATTACGATTGACGCAGAGATATAGGGCATAACACCCAGAGCAAAAATAGAAGCATTACCGAAAGCTCCACCCGAGAACATATCGAGCAAGCCTAACAAACCGGTCGATGCTTGACTCTTCAGATTTGCGAGCTGGGTTGGATCAATACCTGGAAGCACTACATAGCTGCCAAGACGATACACAACAAGCAAAAGAACAGTGTAGACGATTCTTTTGCGTAGCTCGTCAATCTTGAAGATATTCTTTATGGTTTCGATAAATCTTTTCATTAGAATTAAATTATTGAAGCCTTGCCACCAACAGCATCAATTTTAGCGATAGCTGTTTTAGAGAAAGCGTTAGCAACGATTTCCAATTTAGATTTCAATTCACCGTTACCAAGAATCTTAACATTGTCATTCTTTGATACCAAACCTGCCTCAAGAAGAGTGTCAACACCGATATAAGTGATGTTGTATTTCTCGCTAAGAGCCTGGATGGTAGAAAGATTAACAGCTTTGTACTCTACTCTTGTAGGGTTTTTAAAACCAAATTTAGGGAGGCGTCTCTGGATAGGCATCTGACCACCTTCGAAACCTTTCTTACGAGAATAACCTGAGCGTGATTTGGCACCTTTGTGACCACGACCTGATTGCTCACCGTGACCTGAGCCTTCACCTCTACCTAGACGTTTTTCTCTTCCGTTTGCGCCTGCAGCAGGCTGTAGATTGTGTAGTTTCATCTTATTCTCCTCCTTTAAATTTCTTCAACTTTTACAAGATGTAGAACTTTTTGAATCATACCTTGGGTTACAGGGGTCAGTTCTAGTTCTACAGTATGATGCATACGGTGGATACCTAGAGATGCCAAGTTAGCAATCTGCTTTTGGGTTGCACCGTTTTTACTTTTGATTTGTGTAACTCTTACTTTTGACATAGCTAATTCCTCCTTAACCTTTAAATACTCTTGACATAGGAATACCACGAAGACCAGCTACGGTATAAGCGTCGCGCATCTCAACCAAAGCAGCTACAGTAGCTTTAACCAGGTTGTGAGGGTTTGACGAACCTTTTGATTTAGCCAAAACGTCGTGAATACCTACTGACTCAAACACTGCACGCATCGCACCACCCGCTTTAACACCGGTACCGGGAGCTGCAGGTTTCATAAATACCCTTGCGCCACCAAATTTAGCTGATTGTTCGTGAGGGATAGTAGTTTTGATTAGAGGAATCTTGACAAGATTCTTCTTAGCATCCTCAATACCTTTTGAGATTGCTGTAGTTACCTCGTTAGCTTTACCTAGACCGTAACCTACAACGCCTTTCTCATCACCTACAACTACGATTGCAGCGAAGCTGAAGTGGCGTCCACCTTTGGTTACCTTGGTAACTCTTTGAACTGCAACCAATCTGTCTTTAAGCTCAAGATCAGTTGTCTTTACTTTCTTTACATTGATATCTGCCATAGTTGTATTAGAATTTAAGGCCGCCTTCACGAGCAGCATCTGCTAAACTTTTAACTCTTCCGTGATATAGATAACCGCTACGGTCGAATGAAACAGCTGAAATGCCTTTTTCAATCGCTTTCTGAGCAGCTAGCTTTCCTACAAGTTCTGCAACTTGAGAAGCGTTTTTACCTTTGATCTCTTCTACCAAAGATTTATCCAATGATGAAGCTGATACAAGGGTTACGCCGTTAACATCGTCGATAAACTGAACGTAGATGTTTTTGTTACTTCTGAACACAGACATTCTTGGTTGTTCAGGAGTACCGTTAACCACTTTACGGATACGGTAACGGATTCTTTGTCTTCTTTCAATTTTAGTAATAGCCATAAATCTCCTCCTTTATTATTTAGCGCTGGCCGATTTACCGGCTTTACGACGAAGTTGTTCACCAACAAACTTGATACCTTTACCTTTGTATGGTTCAGGTTTACGCAATGAGCGAATCTTAGCAGCAACCATTCCTAGAAGCTGTTTATCATGAGACTTAAGAACTAGGACAGGGTTTTGACCTTTTTTAACTGCTTCAGCTTCACCTTTTACTTCTGCTGGAAGTTGGAAGTGAATGTCATGAGAGAAACCAAGGTTCATCTCAAGGATTTGACCTTTAGCTTCTACACGGTAACCAACACCTACGAGTTCTTGTTTAACAACAAAACCTTCAGATACACCTACTACCATATTTTTGATCAAAGCGCGATAAAGACCGTGCATAGATCTGTGACGAGGCTGATCTGTGGGGCGTTCTACTTTAAGGACATCTCCCTCAACAGAGACTTTGATGTCTGAATGTACTTTTTGAGACAACTCTCCAAGAGGGCCTTTAACCAATACCACGTTTTCAGCATCAACTGTAACAGTGACACCTTTTGGCAGGTTTACAGGTAATTTTCCAATTCTTGACATTATTTATAAGTTTTAGATATTCATTAATAAACGTAACAAATTACTTCACCACCGATATTCAAATCTTTAGCTTCTTTGTCTGACATCACGCCTTTAGAAGTAGATAGAATAGCGATACCAAGGCCGTTCAATACACGTGGCATAGTGTCTACGCCTACATATTTTCTAAGACCAGGGGTAGAGATGCGCTGGATTTTCTTAATAGCAGCCTTTTTAGTCTCAGGATGGTATTTCAACGCGATTTTGATTGTGTTGTAAGGTGCGCCTTCAACAATCTTGTAGCTAAGAATGTATCCTTTCTCGTGAAGAATACGGGTAATCTCAGCTTTCATTTTTGATGCTGGGATCTCTACGATCTTGTGACCTGCGAGATAAGCATTTCTGACTCTTGTCAAATAATCTGCAATTGGATCAGTCATGATTTTTAGTTTTTAATAGAATCCGACATCTTGTGATGCCCGATATCCAATGTTATTAATAAATTTTTAATTAGTAGTTTACCAACTTGCTTTCTTTACTCCAGGGATAAGGCCTTTTGAAGCCATCTCTCTGAACTGAATACGGCTGATGCCAAAGATACGCATATAACCTTTTGGACGGCCGGTCAAAGAGCAACGGTTATGTTGACGGCAAGGTGATGAGTTTTTAGGAAGTTTGTCCAAAGCAGCCCAGTCACCAGCTTCTTTCAACGCTTTACGTTTCTCTGCATATTTGGCACATAGTTTTGCGCGTTTTACTTCGCGTGCCTTCATTGATTCTTTTGCCATATATACCTATTATTATTTTTTGTTCTTAAAAGGCAATCCAAATTCTTTAAGAAGAGCGTGAGCCTCTTCATCTTTAGTAGTTGAAGTCACGAAAGTGATCTCCATACCAAGAACTTTGGAAATTTTGTCAATATCGATCTCAGGGAAGATGATCTGCTCTTTGATACCTAGAGTGTAGTTACCTTTACCGTCCATCTTCTCGTTGATACCGTTGAAGTCTCTGATACGAGGAAGAGAAACAGCAATAAGTCTCTCAAGGAACTCATACATTTTGGCACCACGAAGAGTAACTTTAACTCCGATAGGCATACCTTTACGAAGTTTGAAGTTAGAGATATCTTTTCTTGAATAAGTAGCTACTGCTTTCTGGCCAGTGATAGCTGTCAACTCCTGTTGAGCAACCTCGATAAGTTTCTTGTCACCTGTTGCGATACCAAGACCTTGGTTGATAGTAATCTTCTCAAGCTTTGGAACTTGCATAACGGTTGCGAAACCGAAGTCCTTCATAAGCTTAGCTACGATCTCTTCTTTATATTTCTTCTGAAGGGTAGGAACATAACCTGCTACTACTTGTTGACCTTCATTCTTTACTTCTTTCTTTGCCATTACTTAATCTCCTCTCCAGATTTTTTAGCGTAACGAACCAATTTCCCTTTCTCACCGATACGGCGACCGATCTTTGTAGGACCACCTTTAGCAGGGTCTACTACCTGAAGGTTGGAAATGTGAACACCAGCTTCTTGTTTAACAATACCGCCTTGAGTATTCTTGGCATTTGGTTTAGTATGTTTGCTAACCATGTTGATACCTTCAACAATAGCGCGATCGTCTTTTTTGTTAACTGAAAGAACTTTACCGGTTTTACCCTTGTCGTTACCAGCGTTAACGTAAACGATGTCTCCTTTTTTAATATGTAATTTCTTATTCATATCAATACTCCTTATTATTATAGTACCTCAGGTGCCAAAGAGACAATCTTCATATAATTATCACGCAACTCTCTAGCCACAGGGCCAAAGATACGGGTACCGCGAACCTCACCTTGGTTGTTCAACAGCACACATGCATTGTCATCAAAACGGATATAAGAACCGTCAGCACGACGAATCTCTTTTTTAGTGCGAACCACTACAGCTTTTGACACTGTACCTTTTTTTGCATCTCCACCAGGGATTGCGCTCTTAACGGCAACTACGATTTTGTCACCTACGCCAGCATAACGACGACGGGTACCACCAAGAACTCTGATGCAAAGTACCTCTTTTGCGCCGCTGTTATCAGCTACTTGTAAACGTGTTTCTTGTTGTATCATAGCTTATTTAACTTTTTCTACGATTTCTACTAATCTCCAGCATTTGGTTTTGCTCAAAGGACGAGTCTCCATAATGCGTACTGTATCACCTTCGTCGCACACGTTTTTGTCGTCTTGTGCAACAAATTTGGTGGTTTTATTTACGAATTTACCGTAAATGGGGTGTTTTTCTTTTCTTTTAACTGCAACAACGATAGTTTTATCCATCTTATTGCTTACCACAACCCCGATTCTTTCTTTGCGTAAATTTCTTTCCATAAACTACTTTTCGTTTTTTTCAGCCTCAGCAAGAACTGTTAGCATACGAGCGATATCTTTTTTCGCTTTTTTAATCTTTGAAGTATCCTCCATTGGGGAGATAGCGTGGTTCATTTTCATCTGAACCAAATTTGCTTTTTCGGTAGCAATACGATCACGTAGATCATTTACCGACATTTCACGAATTTCACTTGTTTTCATCTGTGTCTCCTCCAATAATTACTATTCAACATAATCTCTACGTACTACAAACTTAGTAGTTACGGGCAATTTTTGAGCACCAAGGCGAAGAGCCTCTTTAGCAATCTCCAATGGAACTCCTTCTGCTTCAATCAACATACGGCCTGGGGTGATAGGAGCAACGAATCCTTCAGGAGCACCTTTACCTTTACCCATACGTACTTCAGCAGGTTTCTTAGTGTAAGGTTTGTCAGGGAATACGCGAATCCAAATTTGACCTTCACGTTTCATGTAACGAACTACCGCCTGACGGGCAGCCTCAATTTGCTGACCAGTTAGCCAACAAGCCTCTAGGGTCTTGATACCGAAAGATCCGAATGCAAGTTCAGCACCTCTGTGTGCATTACCTTTCATGCGACCTTTCTGCTGCCTTCTAAACTTGGTTTTTTTAGGTTGTAACATTGTTCTATAAAGTTTAAACTATAATACAAACTTATTTTAACTTCCTGTCTATCAGGGGAATACGCATAATTCACCCTTTTTGACGGGATGCAAAGGTAGAAAAAATTTTTGAAATACAAATCTTTTTTGACCTTTTTCTAAATATTTTGGTCAAGATTTTTTGACGGCCAAATGAGCCTTTTTCAGCGAGTTATAAAGATGAAAGATTTTTCAGAATTGCACTTTTGGTTTTGGATATCTCACATAAAAAACAAACCCGTTTTCTTCATAAATTTTCACCTCATCCTGCACGACATCGACCAGTTCCTGTATCTTTTTCGGGTCATTTTTCACCACAAAATAGCAAGGCTTGTCTATATCACCGGTGGCAAGCCACTCCCTGTCTGCGCACCTGTTTTCAGGCTGTCGGGCAGAGTAAAAATAGTGGGCATAACTCTTCTCCATCGGATAGATATAACAATCCTCCCCCTGCTTTCCGATATAGAAATCGATAGCCGGTGCCTGACTATACTTCTCCACCTCATCCACAGCACAAAGCATAGTGGTAAAGATGAAAAATACAGTTCCGGCAGCCAGAATGGCAAGATTTGGGACAGTGGCACTTTTGCGGAACCTCCTGCAGAACACCACTGTGCACACAATAAGGACTATACCTATAACAGGCTCAAAACCAATCCACTCTGAGGTAGCCTTCATGCTATGCAAAGTATAGGGATCTTCCACCAGTGGATAGATATGCTCCTTGAACTTGTCAAATAGGGTCAATGCAGTGATTGCCACACCAAAAACAGATGCTATCGCAATAAGGGTCCCGCCCATCCATTTTCTGAACCTGATGACACCATCCAACATCCCCGAGACAGAGTATGCCGCCAGAAATGTCAACGGGAAATAGCAGAAAGAGGAATAGTGGATAATTTTTGTCCTCACAGTGGTAAAAAGGATGAGCACCACCCAGAA
>JAZRHK010000211.1:0-5057 GCA_045644725.1 Candidatus Coprenecus sp.
GTATGGCCAGAATTTTCAAGGCTGTAGTCCCCTATTCACCATTTGGTTTGAGTGCTCTCTCTCTGGTCCTCCTCTTCTGGATACTGATTGCTTACGGCTATTATGTGGGGAGGTGGAGAATGGTGACCAATACTGTAGAGTACAGCCATAAGGATATACCGGCAGAGTTTGACCGCTTCAGGATAGTTCACATCTCTGATCTCCATCTGAGCACTTTTGATGGCCATCACGGGAGGCTTCAGAAGATAGCCGACAGGATAAATTCACTTGAACCCAACCTGGTGTGCTTCACAGGAGATCTTGTGACGGCAGGTGTATCAGAGGCAGAGCCTTACAGGGAGATTCTCCGCTCCATTTCGGCTACACACGGAGTCGTATCTGTCCTTGGTAACCACGATTTCCTCATATACAGCATCTCCGCACGTGATACCTCCCTCCGGAGTGCCCAGGTGGAAAAACTTGACACCTATATCAGGGAGGAACTCGGCTGGAGACTGCTCCGCAATGACAATTTCTCCATCACATCCCACAACGGTCCGAAAATATCCATCCTCGGGGTGGACAATATTCAGGGTACCGGTCAGGGGTTCTCCACCATCAACAAAGGTGACCTGGCTGAAGCAATGGATGGGACTGACGGTTTCAGAATCCTACTGTCACACGATCCGAGTCACTGGCAGGCTGAAGTGCTCGGTCACACAGATATCCCTCTTACCCTCTCGGGACACACCCATGCAGCGCAGCTGCGCATTTTCGGATGGAATCCTTCATCACTTATGTTCAGCCACACTGATGGGCGCTATGATATCGGCGGGCAGACATTGTATGTAAATACAGGTCTGGGGTGCACAGCCCCTGTAAGGCTGGGTACACCCCAGGAAATTACACTGATAACTCTAAAATCTATTTAGCATACCCCTCCACAAAGCGGCTTACGAGGGTGAAAATCCTGTCGTAGTTGACATTGTGGAAGTTTTCGTATGTGTCGCGTGGTGAGTGGTAGTTCTTGTTGGTATCACCGTCAAGTTCCATATAGATGGCAGGAACACCTTTCAAACCAAATGGGTAGTGGTCAGCATAGTCATCCATTGGGTGACGGTCAAGCTTGGCAAATGGTTTGGCCATTTCACTGTTGATCTTGTTAAGGTACTCAAGGCCTGCCTCACCTGCATCTGAGATCTGGCAATAGATATTCTCACCATTGTCCCCTATCATATCAAGCTCCACAAAATACTGGATATCCTCGAGGGGAAGTAGTGGATTGTCTGCGTAGAAGAATGAACCGAGGAGATTGTTCTCCTCTGAATCGAAGAATATGAATACCACTGAATACTCAGGCTGGTTGGCCTTGAAATGCCTCATCAGGTTAAGCAGCATTGCGGTTCCCGAAGAGTTGTCATTGGCACCATAGAATATGTCTTTGCCGCATACACCCAGATGGTCGTAGTGACATGCTATAATGAAGTGTTTGTCGGGGTGTTTGGCTCCAGGGATATATGCAATGATATTGTGGGCGTCGTTGTGTACCATCTCTGCCTCCACATCAATGTACACCTTCCTGGCATTGTCCGGGAATGCCGAGTTGGCGATAAACACAGGCATAGGGGTATTGAAGTGGTTGCGCGATTTGAAATATGGAAGTAGCTCCTCACCGCGGCAAATTATTGCACCGACATTCTTAAGAGGGACAAAATAGGTCTTGTAAACCTCGATGCCGGGGTATGTATACATGGTCTCGCGGAATACATCCCAGTCGAGCACTACCGCCTTATTGCGGAATTTGCCGCTGTCCATATATTTGCAGAAAGTCTCGGGATCGAGATATTTGTCGTCCAGATATACCACATCGAGTTCCCCTTTGAATGTGGGTGAGAACTCCTTGAGTGTATAGTCTACTGTATTTACGAGTGTTTTGCCGTCAACTGTGAGTTCTACAGCTCCTCTCTGAGCATTCAGAGGGTGGCTGAAATGCTGCATATATGACAGCTGCTCGGGTGTGCCGTGGCTCCAGCGTGCAGCGTCTGAAGGTGTGATCAGACTCTTGAATTCAGGCTGCAGAGAGTGGATCTCGGGTCTCTGTTTCCCCTCCCAAGCTTTCTCGATTACCTCCTCGGGAATAGGTTTTACCCCCAATGACTGAATCTCTCCAAGGATAAATGTGGCGGCCTTGATAGTACCGTCCATATAGTTGCTCCTGCCGTAATACTCTGCAGATGAGAGCTCTTTGACCACACTGTCATAATACTCCCTGCTTGGTGCCGGGACCTCTGATTTTTTCATTGCGCAGCTGTTAAGAATTATTGCACTCATAAAAAAGATGACCGTTTTTTTCATAGCAATTTGATTTATTTCAAACAAAGTTAGTGAAAATTACCATAGCTTGTACCCTTTTATTTCTCGGGATAGTGTGTGCGTAATGGGGAAACGGGCCCTCGATCGGGATGCAGCCAACGCAAAAGCATTGGTCTCTGGGGTGGGCCCATTGCGGAGCAATTCCCCTATATGGTCCTGCAGAAGCTTCTCCAGTAAAGCGTGGAACTCCTCACCGTGGTTAGGGTGACGGAGATGGCAGAGCTCGTGCAGGAGGATATAATCCTGAAGAATCAGGGGAAGACGAACAATATTGAGGTTCAGATTGATATTCCCCCTGGTGGAGCAGCTCCCCCAATTTGAGGAGTTGTGCTTGATGGTGACGCGGTGGTATGTGAAGCCATATTTTGCTGCAAGTGCTGAGAGTCTGGGGGGAAGTTCTCCCTTCGCCCTGAGACGGAGTGCCTCTATTTCTGCAGCGGTAGGGGTATTGCCCTGGGGCTCAGCTGCCTCTCCCCTCTTTTTCTGCTTCGCAATGGTTTTCAGAACCCAACCCCTTTTCGTCTGGAAAAATAGTTTTGCTGCAGCATAAGGTATTATGTATGGCAATGTCACACTTACCCCTTTTGTCGGATGGACCCTGATGGAGATATGGCGGGCCCTGACGCTCTTTTTCAGCACCACCTCCCCTATCTGGGGGTCAATGAAAATTCTCGTTCCCCTTGTAGCCATATTGTCCCCCAAAATTAGGCAAAAATTGCTACATTTGCCACATGCAAACATCAGTTCAGACCAATACCAGACCCAAGTTGTGGACCGGCGACTACCTCAAAGTGTGGATTGCCAACTTCTTGATGTATTTTGCATTTTATCTGGTAACACCACTTCTCCCACTCTATCTTAGGGATGTCTTCTCTGCTGACAAGGCGACTATAGGTATTGTCCTTAGCGGCTACACGATTACGGCACTTCTGATCAGATTTTTCAGTGGGTATATTGTGGACAGGTTTCCCAGGAAGAAAGTCCTTATCCTCTGCTACTCCAGCTTTATGGCATTCTTCTTCGGATACTACTTTACGGGCTCTCTCCTTTTCTTCGCTGTAGTGAGGACACTGCACGGGGCCCCTTTCGGAATCACCACTGTATCAAGCAACACAGTGGCCATCGATGTCCTCCATCCGGAAAGGCGTGCAGAGGGTATAGGATACTATGGTCTGAGCAATAACATAGCTATGGCAATAGGTCCATCGATAGGTCTTGTGATATACCATACCACAGCCAACTACCCCCTGATTTTCACCCTCTCCATACTTATTGCCCTAACAGGCCTTATCATAGATACTACCATCAAATGTCGTGACCGCCAGCCTGTATATGAGAAAAAGAAACTCTCACTCGACAGATTTATACTTTTGAAGGGTTGGAGTCAGGGAATAACCATTATGGGGGTATCGTTTGCCTATGGAATACTTGTTACCTATATAGCAATATACAGTCAGGAGATGCTCGGAATTACCTCAGGTACAGGTGGTTTCTTTATGCTTTTGGCTTTGGGCCTGATCACGGCTCGCCTTACCGGAAACAAGGCTCTCAGACAGGGACAGGTGCTCCGCAATGCATCATGGGGTCTTGTGGTGGCCTTGGTAGGCTATGCCATTTTTATATCTGTCTCCACCGTTTTTGGCTATTATCTGGCTGCATTCGTCATAGGTCTCGGCAACGGAAACGTCTATCCGGCCATGCAGACAATGTTCATCAATCTGGCCCCTAACAGCCAGAGAGGGACAGCCACTTCGACCATCCTATCGTGTTGGGATGTCGGTATGGGGCTCGGTATCATCCTCGGGGGTACCATTACAGAACATCTTGGCGGATATATGTCAGCTTTCATATCTGCCCTAGTCATCAACACCCTCGGAACCATCTTCTTCTTCCTCTACGCCCGCCGCCGCTACCTGCAGGATAGAATACGATGATATCCCTTTCTATCCGTCATCATACTCCTTACAGGACAAGATGACATCGTCATGTCCACTGTCGTCATGTCCACTGTCATCATCCTCATTACTGAATAAGGTGATATCGTCGCATTTTGCCAGATCACTTCATTACAGAATCTGCTGACATGCCCTGCCACCGCTACCTGCTGGACAGAATCCGCTGACATCACTATTCACATATAGATCTGTCTGATAAGAGTTGGGTAACACAATCGCATCCCGCCATCTGTTATTGTATATAATCCAGTGATTACTTCAAATTATATCCGTGATTATTACGATACCGGGCCAGGTGGAATAAAATTGCTTCCATCTGGCCCAAACAATATGATGTTTTCTGTAGCAGATCTGTAGCAGATTTTTGCCCACTTGACTTAATAATGTACCAACCAGCCATATTTACTGCTATAATTCATCGGTATTCCGGCCAGGTCTGCAAAAAAGTCCCCGACCTGGCCGAAGCTTACATTGTAACTTATTATTATTTAATAATATAGAAAATAATAGCCGCCCAGGTCTAACATAATTTTGCAGACCTGGCCGCAATAATAATACATTTATTGGCTGACCGGTCTGAAGAATGATTTTGTACATTTAGTTAGGAATACATTTTTGAACGACTATCCAGAAACTATTGTTTTTTATTATGAAGAAGGGAGAGTACTTTCTCTCGACTCAATTCAAATACCCTTGCCATTTGGTTTGGAGTAGTACGGTAAGAGCGATATACAAATAAGAGTAGTCGTG
>JAZRHK010000212.1:0-15712 GCA_045644725.1 Candidatus Coprenecus sp.
TGGATTATGGTGCGGTTGTCTGCTATCTTCTCTTCAAATACTTCCCCATATCCTTCTACTTCTGCTTCTGTGGAAGCCGTTGGAATGGTATATCCCTTGGTGTGTTCGACAGGGGCTGTGTGAAGTGGAATTGTGTCAAAAGGATTGAAGAGGGGGTCGAAGTCTATCTTGGGGGGTGGTGTATACACTGTTGTTTTGTGCGGAACAGGGATTTCCGGTACACCCTCCATGTCGAAGTCTATGCTTGGCCCTAGGGAATTCATCCCCAATGACTCCCTTACCGCAGCATTAAGAATCTGGAAGATGACATGTTCATCCTCAAATTTTATTTCAGTCTTGGATGGGTGGATATTGATGTCGATATTTTCCGGATTTACTTCGAAAAATATGAAATATGAGGGGCTGTATCCTTCAGGTACCAGTTTTTCATACCCTTTTTGGATAGCCTTGTGCAAGTATGCTGATTTGAAAAATCTGCCGTTTACAAAGAAATATTGGTGGGCAGCATTCTTGCGGGCATCTTCGGGTTTCCCTATAAAACCGTATAGTGAGATGACAGATGTCTCTGTGCGTATGTCTACAAGCTCCTTTACCAGCTCCTTGCCGGAAATCTCCAGAATCCTCTGCTTGATATTCTTGGCCCCTTTGAGGGAATAGATATCTTTCTTGTTGTGCACAAGCTTCATCGATACTTCGTAATGGCAAAGGGCTACCCGACAGAACTCAGCTACTATCTGCCTGAACTCTGAGGCATCAGATTTCAGGAATTTTCTCCTTGCGGGGATATTGTAGAAGATATTCCGTACAGAAATATTGGTCCCTTCAGGGCACGATACAGCCTCTTGTGATACCAAACCGGATTCTGCATATACTACTTCTGTTCCTATCTCATCGCCCCTTTTTCGGGTTTTCAACGAGACTTCGGCTACAGCAGCAATGGAAGGAAGCGCTTCCCCTCTGAATCCGTATGTCAGGATAGAGTGCAGATCCTCAGCATTGGAAATCTTAGATGTGGCGTGACGGGCAAAGCAGAGCTTTGCATCTTCTTCTGACATGCCGCATCCGTCATCTATTACCTGGATGAGGGTGCGCCCAGAGTCGCTAATTACCACAGTGATATTCTCGGCACCGGCATCCACACTGTTCTCCATCAGTTCTTTAACTACGGATGCAGGCCTCTGGACCACCTCGCCGGCAGCAATCAGATTGGCTATATGTGAAGGGAGTACCTTTAGCATATCATTAAAGTATATTCATAAACCAACCGAAGTAGTTGGCAAAATAGTAAATCAAAACAAAAAGTATAACCATAGATACAAGGGCCACTATCTTGCTCAAGCTAGAAGACATGGAGTGACGTTTGTTGTTCTCCATATTCTCGCGGATTTTGCCCCTTATATTCCTTCCTGGAATATATCTCTCGTTTCTCCACTCTCTACCCTCTTTCTCCGCCTTCTCTTTCTCTATTGCATCAAGCCTCTCTTGCATACGCTCCTTTCTCTCATCATAATAAATGGGGGTATAGTTGAAAACTCTATGTTTGGGTGTCTTAAAAAAACTTAATCTGATTCCCATAATCGCATTTCTTAATAGGGGTTAAACATACAAAGATAACAATTTTTAGTATTTTTGCCCTACAATAGATTTGATATGGACATAAGAGTAGGTAACGGATATGACGTACACCAGTTGGCTGAGGGACTCAGACTGGTCATTGGTGGGATAGAGATTGAGCATACCAAAGGGTGTGTGGCTCACTCGGATGGAGATGTAGCCATTCATGCGCTGTGTGATGCTTTGCTTGGAGCATTAGCCTTGGGCGATATAGGAAAACACTTCCCTGATACATCACAGGAATTTAAGGGTATTGACAGTAAGATACTTTTGGCCAGGGTGATGGAGCTTGTATGGGAGAAGGGATATGTTCTGGGTAATGCGGATATAACTATTGCAGCGCAAAAACCAAAAATGGCCCCGCATCTCATGAGGATGAGGCAGACTCTCGCAGGGATATTGAATGTGGATATTGATAAAGTGTCAGTGAAGGCGACCACAACAGAGAAACTGGGTTTTGTGGGGAGAGAAGAGGGGATTGAGGTGTATGCAATTGTAATGGTAGTAAAAAAATAATATAATCTTTTTGTTTTTTGTAAATTATTTCTACCTTTGCACTCCCTTGAGAGCAAGGAAAGATTTATTGAGATATGGTGTAATGGCAGCACGACAGATTCTGGCTCTGTAAATCTAGGTTCGACTCCTGGTATCTCAACAAAAAACTTTGAAATGATGGCGAGGTAGCTCAGTTGGTTAGAGCGCATGATTCATAATCATGAGGTCCCCAGTTCAATCCTGGGCCTCGCTACTGGAAGGAAGCACTGCAAACGAAGTTTGCGGTGCTTTTTGTTTGGAACGCCAGTGAGCTTGCTCACAATGGCATTCCAAACAAAAAACAGCGGACATGGTCCGCAGTGCTTCCTTTCAGTAAAGATCAATAGAGGCCATCTCTGGAGTCTTGGTGATAAGGTCTTGTAAAACTATCTGATATTCAATATTATAACAAAAATAGGTATTTGTATCAGGATTGGCAGATGTAAAATATCCGAAATCGAATCCCTTGAGATAGAGCTCTCTGGTGGTACATTTGGTTATACCCTTTGAACTCAATGCTTTCAGAATGGAGTAGTTTCTCTTGAGAATACGGTTGATGGTGAGAATTTCCCTGTTTTCGCTCCTGTACTTCCGATTTGAGAATGTGGCCCGACATGTGTCATTGCAAAACTTCTTGTCCACTCTTCCGTATATATTCTTGCCACATTCCTTACATTTTCTGGCTTTCTCTTCCATCTGTTTACGGTTTTTGCAAAATTAGAATAGGGCTATGTGATTTATGGACATAACTGTAAATTTTTTTCGCGTTGATGCTTAAATGTGGATTTTTATAATTCAGCATGATTATTATCCGATTATATCCGTGTAGAGTCTTGATTCCATTTAGATCTATTCTCTCTTTTGTGTCGTATTTTAAAACACAACATTATGGAAAACAGATCAATTAACAGAATCGAACTGAGGGGTAATGTGGGAACCGCCCCGAGAATCAACGAAGTGGGAGAGACCAAGGTTATAAAATTTTCTATGGCCACCAGCGAATTGTACAAAGACAGGACCGGGACTATAAAAGAGGAAACCACATGGCACAATATTGTGGCATGGGCAGGTAAAGGTATGCCAGATTTCAACGATATACATAAGGGTATCTGCGTATCAGTCTTGGGAAGGGTGCGTAGTGTGAAGTATACCAATGCGCAGGGAGAGGAGAAGTATTTTACAGAAGTGCTTGCCAATAGATTGCAGATAGAAGAAAAAGAGGTAACTTTGTGACCTTAATTGTATCATTATGGAGAGAGAAATTTTACTTTATAACACACTTTCTAGAAGGAAAGAGGTTTTCAAACCTGTGACCCCCGGTATGGTAGGGTTGTATGTATGTGGTCCTACAGTATATGGTGATGCCCATTTGGGTCATGCAAGGCCGGGTGTTACTTATGATGTGCTTGTAAGGATGTTCCGCTATATGGGTTATAAAGTAAGATATGTCAGAAATATTACCGATGTAGGGCACCTGGAGCATGATGCGGATGAAGGTGAGGACAAGATAGCAAAGAAGGCCAAACTGGAGTCCCTTGAGCCAATGGAGGTTGCGCAAGAGTATACTCTAAAATATCAGGCTGCTATGAAAAGGCTCAATACTTGTCCGCCAAGCATTGAACCTCGTGCCTCTGGACATATTATCGAACAGATTTCTCTTGTCCAGAAGATTTTTGATGCAGGCTTTGCATACGAGAGCAACGGGTCTGTTTATTTCGATGTAAGGGCTTTCCATGAAAAACACAATTATGGCGAATTGTCTGGCAGGGTGTTGGATGATATGATTTCCAATACGCGTGAACTTGACGGGCAAAGTGACAAGAGGTCTCCACTAGATTTTGCTTTATGGAAAAAAGCTGCCCCTGAGCACATTATGAAGTGGCCTTCACCATGGAGTGACGGTTTTCCCGGTTGGCACCTGGAGTGTTCGGCAATGAGTGCAAAATATCTCGGAGAAGAGTTTGATATCCATGGCGGCGGTATGGATTTGCTTTTCCCTCACCACGAGTGTGAGTTGGCACAAAACAAGGCCTCAAGAGGGAAAGGTGGCGTAAGATATTGGATGCACAATAATATGATTACCATAGAAGGGAAGAAAATGGGCAAGTCATATGGAAACTTTATCACCCTTGATGAGTTGTTTAACGGTGCGCATCCAATTTTGGCTCAGGCGTATTCACCAATGACGATCCGTTTCTTTATTCTTCAGGCACATTATCGCAGTACGCTCGATTTTAGCAATGACGCATTGCAGGCTGCAGAAAAAGGTCTCAAACGTATAATGCAGGCGGCAAAAGATGTCAAATCTTTGGCCGTGAAAGGTGCAGGGGAGGACAATAAGGAGCTTCAGAAGATCAGTAGTGATGTAATGGAGGCTATTTGTGATGATATGAATACACCCATTGCACTGTCACATCTGTTTGATGCAGTGAGGATTGTGAATCAGGTAAAAGATTCCCAACTTGCCATCAATTCTAACGATAAGGCTGTGCTGGATGAAATGTTCCTTAAATTTATTCCAGAGGTACTTGGCCTAGTGGATGAATCAGCCGGCAATGGCTCAGAAGAGTTGGTAGGCGGTTTGGTGGAGATGATACTGGATGTAAGAAAAGTGGCAAAATCCAATAAGGACTTTGCCACCAGTGATCTTATCCGCGATAAACTCAAATCTTTAGGTGTCCAGATTAAGGACACTAAAGATGGAGTTGAATGGAGTATCTAAATCTTATTCAGCGTAGATAACCCTTTTGTTGAATAGATAAGTGTATGATCCTGAGGGGGTAGAGAATTCAGAAATCTGCTCCCTCTTGTCATTGAATACAATTTGTTTGGTACCATCCATAACTGAGATGTAAGTGTAGTTGGTAGCAAATGAGCGGCCAACGCCAGTAATCCCTTCTCCCTCGTATATTTTGTCAGAGTGGGCTGTGTTTATATTGGTATAGGATACTTCATTTGATGTGTATGTCATAACATCACTGGGGTCTTTACCTGGAACCAGGTCTCCATCTTCGTTGATAGCAACATTTATAGTCTTGCTTATGCGGTGAGTTGTCATATCATAAACACAAATGCCGGCACCAGGGCATGAAACTATAAGATATATGCTCCCTGTTGTCATGAACCTGACTGGTTCTGCTGGAGTCTCTATAACTTCTGCAAGGGCTTGGTTTGAGTGGTTGTACAGCTCTATGCCTTTTTTGCCTGCAATATAGATGTAATTATCATCCACATAAATGTCTGAGGCCCCTTTTTTGACATTAACCTTACCTATGAGTTTGTAATCGTAAAGGGTAGAGTATACAGATACGTATGAACAGGTATCGGTATCTTTACCTTTGTTGAGAACGTAAATATTGGAACCGGCCAATGTTAAAGAGAGAGGATTGGCCAGATCGGTAAGTAGATTGCTCTCAGCAACTTTAAAGCGAGCCATGTCTATTTGTGAAAACATGTCGTAGTTTGACAGCAGGACATATCCGTTTCCTATTGCGTCCATAAGAATTCCTCGGAATTCTCCTCTGACATCAGTGTTTCCGACGCTTGAGAGTGATCTGTCTTCAGGGATGAGATCTCTCTCATTAAATCCGATCATGTCTATCCCTTGCTGGTATCCGCCTTCGTTGATAAGTATTGTCAGTGGATATGTGTCTTTTACATCAGGATCATTGTTTCTGTTACATGATGACACAATGGTTATTGCCGCTGCAGCAATAAGTAGCAATTTTATTTTATTCATAAATGTAGGTTATGTTTTTGATTACTTCAGGACTTAAGCTATTGGCTACAGGACAGGTCTTTGCTGCTGCCTCAATAATCCTTTTCTGTTTGTCTGTGTAGTTGGCACCTTTTGGAAAGTGTACATCAATCTTGATTTCAGCTACACGACGGGGATTTGCTGCCATGATCTTCTCTATCTCCAGTGTGGTGCCGTCAATGGAAAAACCATGTGTGTTGGCTGCAATACCGATAATGGTAAGCATGCAGCTTCCCAAGGACGATGCAAACATGTCGGTAGGAGAGAAGAATTCACCTTTTCCGTTATTGTCAAGAGGTGCGTCAGTCGTGATTTTATTACCTGATTGGATATGTTCTATCTCGGTTCTCAGGTTACCGAGATATTGTGTTCTCATTTTTGTCATAACAGTTTTATTTTTTTACTATTTCACTTATTAATGTAGCTGATGTACAGCTCTTTACTTTTACATATACATATTCACCGGCTTTGTGGCCACATGCTGGGAATACGCAAACTTTGTTACCGGGTGTCCTCCCAAAGAGTTCTTCTTTGTTTTTCTTGGATGTACCCTCTATCAGTACTTCAAATGTTTTTCCGACATCTTTCTGGTTGCTCTCCAGTGAGTGTCTGTTTTGAAGTTCAATTATTTCATTGAGCCTTCTGGTCTTCTCCTCCAACGGAACATCATCTATGAAGTGGCGGGCAGCATAGGTGTTCGGGCGCATAGAATACTGGAACATGAAAGCGTAGTCATATTTTACCTCCTCCATCAGAGAGATGGTGGCCTGATGGTCTTCCAGCGTTTCAGAGCAGTATCCCGCAATAATGTCGGTGGTGATGGCGGCATTTGGGATTATTTCCCTGATTTTATGAACTCTCTCCATGTATTTTGCCCTATCGTATTTGCGGTTCATTTTCTCCAGCATTCTGTCGCTTCCAGACTGTACAGGAAGGTGGATATGGGTGCAGATATTTGGATACATGGCCATTGAATAAAGGACCCCATTGCCCATGTCTTTGGGGTGTGAGGTGGAGAAACGTACCCTCAGTTTAGGATCAATGAGTGCTACCAGCTCTATCAGTTGTGCAAAATTTGTAGTTTGTGTAGGATTCTCAGGATCGACCCACATGTATGAGTCCACGTTTTGTCCAAGCAGGTTTACTTCCCTATACCCACGGTTGAACAGTTCTGTCGCTTCTCTGACAATGGAGTGTGGATCCCTGCTCCTTTCTGACCCCCTTACGTAAGGGACAATACAGTAGGTGCACATGTTGTTGCACCCTCTCATAATGGAAATGTATGCACTGACACCATTCTTGTCTGTCCTTACAGGGGAAATGTCGGCATATGTCTCATGACGTGAGAGTCTGATGTCTATCTGTTTTGGATTGGTTTCAATGTCCTTGATAAGCTTGGGAAGGTTGCGGTACGTGTCGGGTCCAGCTACAATGTTCACCACAGGATGTTCCAGAAGTTTGTCTTTAACCCTTTCAGCCATGCATCCCAATACCCCTACTATAATCTCTTTCCTTCTTCTTTTCTCCTGCAGGAAATGGTCAAGTCTGCCCCACACTCTCTGTTCTGCGTTTTCTCTTATGGAGCATGTGTTTACCAAAATCAGGTCGGCACTTTCAATGGAATCACACTGCTCAAATCCCTCTTTTTGCAGGATTGAGAAGACCAACTCGCTGTCGTAGACATTCATTTGACAGCCGTATGTTTCAATAAAGACTTTTTTCATAATTTGCAAAGATAACTTTTTTGTATCTTTGTGACGAAAAACCGAGGATTTTTATGAGAAGATTAACTGTAATTTTTATTTTGTGTTTGGCTTTTTTGGCGAGTTGTAGTCCCCTCAAGCATCTAAATATCGAGAAGATAGGCTTGGCGGAGTTCAGGATGGAGAGTTCGACCAAAGCAAATGCTGTCTTTAATGTTACAGTGGGAAATACGGCTCAGTATCCGGTGCATTTGACATTTATGGAGGCGACAATCAAAAAGGATATGGAGTTGTTTGCTACAATCGTCCTGAAAGATGCTGCTGTTGTCTCGCCATTTTCGAAGGAGAATGTGAAAGTTCCGGTTGAAATAACCCTCTGTGATCCGATGTCACTCCTCTCCATGGGGCTCAATGTCAGAAAATGGAATATAAATGACTTTATGGTAAATGGAAAGATAATGTTGACCGGCAGGAATGGGGCAAAGTCAAGCCGTAAAATTAAGGATATGCCTTTGAGTACATTGGTAAAGCATCTGGAAAAATAGTATGAAAAGATTAATGTTTGTGGTTATTGCCCTGATAGGGTTAAGCGCATCTCTTGGTGCTCAAAGTCTTTCACCTGCCGATACAATACCTCCGGTGGATACTTTGGTGCAGGAGATACATATCCCTACTGTATTTGAAACTTTGGACGGCAGCATTATGGCATCTGATTCCCTTAATACTCTGATGGAGGAGTATTTGTCCAAGAATCCATACAGAAATGTTCAAGTTTACCGTTTAAGGATATTTTTTGACAACAAGCAGGATGCGAGGGCCATGTCCGAGCAGGTTGTAAGCCAATTCTCGGAGATTTATCCAGATGTTCCTGTTTTCAGGGTCTATATAAATCCGTACTTTAAAGTGACAGTAGGTAATTTCAGGTCAAAATCTGAAGCGATGAAATTCCTTAACAAAATCAAGGAGGATTACCCGTCTGTTTTTCTGGTTAGAGAGTCCTTCTCCACCATTTAGGCCTGAATCGGAAAGCGATTGAGGCCAGGAACAATTTCAGAGGGGTGATATGCCTTTCGATCTTGTCGAAATACATATCGTTTATATTTACCAGAATACCAGTCTCTTCTACCCCTCCGAATCCCGGATTGATGGATGTGCCGAACACTTTCATTGTAGGTGATAGGTTCATGTATGAGTTGATGAGTGGCGGTATGTTTTCCCCTTTGCTTTTGAGTGCTCTATGGAGTACTTTGTAACCTTCTGAATAATCGAGCCCATTGAACATCTCTGCAAATGAAGGGTTCTCTCCATCATAGTCAAGGGGCTCTATAGGTGTTACCAGTTTCTCGGAGTCGGTAAAATAATTGTTCAGGAAGTACAGAAGGGTGTTGCGTGCTGTGTAGTCGTATGTGGCATACATGGTCACTTTTCCGAAGAAATATTTGTATTCATCGTACTTGGTCATAAGTGCACCAAGACCGTCCCAAACATTGTCCAGAGCGAAGAGACCTTTTCTTCTGCCTCGTGTCCCTTGGTACGCGGGTTGTATGAAAGAGCGGCCAAGCTCTATGGTGTATGGCATATACTCTTCTATGAACTTGTCAGAGAAGTGAAAAAGCTCCTTGGTGGCAAGTTTTTCCGGGTCAAGGTCTTTGCACAGGATATATCTGTACCCCCCTATAATCTCCTGCTCGTCAGGATCCCATACTATAAGTTGTCTATATGGATTCACAGGATCAATATCATACTCGTCGATATCTATCTCTTTGCCGGTTCCACCTCCGGCCATCCTGAATGCCAATTCACGGAGTCTGCCTATCTCCTTCATGGTATTGGGAGAGTCTTGTGCAGTTACCTCATAAAGTTCATTTCCCCCTTTACGGGTGTTTCTAATATATTTATCAGGAGTGAGCTCCGCTAGAATTAGTTCTCTGTCAACAGGTTTTATTACAGCTTCCATAACAAATGTTTCTTATTTTTTCTGTCCATAGCTTGAAATCCTTCTCTTGGCTGATGGCAGAAACTGGTACGGGTTTTCTGATGAATATGTCAAAGGTTTTGCCTTTTTGCTTGAACATCTCGTCCACGAGGAATAGCATCTCCACATTGAATTTGATCTTCAAGAGTTTTCTCAATTTGGCAAGGCGATAGAAAAACATGGAGTTCTTTCCGGAAAAGTGTACAGGGACAATGTCCCTGTCATACTCCACAGCTTTTGATACGAAAGTTTTTTTCCACTCCAGATCAATAATCTCCCCTTTTATAAGACGGGAACACAGGCCTGCAGGAAAATATAACATCTGGGCGTCAGACCGGAATGCAGTGTTGATTTTGTCTGCATTGGTCTGGTTTATCCTGCCGAACTTGCTCACTGGGACAAAAATGGGCTCAAGTGGCTTGACAAACATAAGGAGATCATTTACAACAAATCTTACATCTCCCATCTCTCTACCTATAAGGCTAATCAGGATCAGGCCGTCAAGCCCTCCGAGCGGATGGTTGGACGCGAATATATATCTCCCCCCCTTTGCAGGGAGATTTTCCATCCCATGAATGCGATAGCTTACCTTAAGGATCTCAAGCACTTTCTGGGCAAATTCTATCCCTTCAAGTCCACTGCATCTGGCAAGCATGTCATTCAGCTCGTCCTGATGGACGAGCCTCTTGAGGAGATTGACCAAAAAACGTGGTGCATTATTGACACCCTTTGAGCGAAGAACCTCACCAATATCAATTCTCAGCCCTTTTACAGATTTGTCCATAGCACAAAAATAGCGAATATTTTTACGAAAACGTTGGTTGTAGTCCTAAAATATGTATCTTTGTGGAGAATTCAGGTGTGGATTGTGCCTTTTCGACACAATCCAATAATAGGGAATCAGGTGAAAATCTTGGACTATACCCGTAGCTGTGAGTTCCAAATTTACCCTTGGCTATCTTGGCCACTGTCTGAAACGGATGGGAAGGCGCCAATGGGGGAACGAGTCAGAAGACCTGCCGGAGTTCATAATACGAAACCTCGGGTGAAGGTTTCCAAAAACCTTATTTAATGCAAGTATTTTATAAAACAAAGGAGGCATTACTGCTTTCGCTGTATTTATTGCTGTACACAGTTCCCATTTGTGCGCAAAGTCAGGATACGGTGAAGGTAGAGCAATTGGACCAAATGTATGTGGTGGGGAGTGCCAAGCCCTCTTCCACCAGACACTCTGTCCCTATCCAGACTCTGGATAGAAAAGCTTTTGAAAAGTTGGGTGTGCAGGATCTGTATGAGGCGGTGCGTACATTTTCCGGTGTCAGCCTAAAGGATTATGGTGGAATAGGCGGTGTGAAGACCGTCTCTATCAGGAATATGGGCTCCCAGCATACAGCCATCTGCTATGACGGTATCACTATCTCCAATGCGCAAAGCGGTCAGGTGGATATTGGGAGGTTCTCTCTTGAGAATGTGGAACAGATATCTCTGAGTATTGGTCAGTCTGATGATATATTTCAAACTGCCAGGATGTTTGCTTCTGCAGGTGTACTTAATATAAGTACGTCCAAACCCCAATTTGGAAACAGATCTGCACATCTGTCGGCAGCTATGAGATTTGCATCATTCGGTACTTATAACCCTTATCTGATGTATCAGCAACGCCTCTCTGAAGGGTGGAGCATGTCACTCAATGGGGATTGGCTTGTCTCAGATGGAGAGTACCCTTTCAAAATGGAAAATGGGGGTATCATAGAGGAGCTCACGAGGATAAACACTCAGGTGAATACAGTGAAGAGCGAACTCAATATTCATGGGGATATGGGTAAGTGGGGGGCACTCAGCCTTAAGGGCAATTTCTTATATTCGGAGAGGGGGCTTCCGGGGTCAGTAGTCCTCTACAGGCAGGAGGCCAATGAGTGGCTATGGGACAGGAACGCCTTTGGAAGTGCCCATTACGAAAACCGTATCAGCAACGCATTTGCTGTGAGGGGAGATTTCAAATATACCTATTCATGGAACAGATACCTCACAATCAATGATATATATGCTACAGGCAAAGACGAGACATTCTATACGCAGAATGAATATTACACCTCTGTAGCGGGAGAATATCGCCCATTTGAGAAGTTGAGGTTTACATTTGCGGAGGATTTCTTTGTGAATACCCTGGATGCTACTTTGCCCGACTTCGTATATCCTACCAGATATACTTCTCTTACAGCCCTTGCAGGGCAATACAGGAGCCCCAGATGGACAGTTACAGCCTCATTGCTGGGGACATATATCACCGAAGAAGTGAGGGTGGGGGAAGCCGCATCAGACAAATGGAGACTCTCTCCTTCATTCAGCCTGTCATACAAGCTTTTCGACAAGTCTAATGTTAGGGTGAGGGCTTCCTACAAGGATGCATACCGGGCACCAAACTTCAATGATCTCTATTATGCAAGGGTGGGTAATAGGAATCTGTCTCCGGAAAAGGCTTCGCAATTCAATCTTGGCCTTACATGGAGCGGCGTGTTATGGCAGGATGTTGCAGATTATGCCTCCATCTCTGTAGACGGGTATTACAATATTGTCAAAGATAAGATAGTTGCAATCCCTACAATGTTCATTTGGAGGATGTTGAATATGGGTAAAGTGACAATGTCCGGTGTGGATCTGAATAGTGTGGCCATCTTTACCCTACCGGCCATGATGTCTCTCTCTCTCAATGTCAACTATTCTTACCAATATGCCATAGATGTGTCGGACCCTGAATCAAAGACATACAAAAACCAGATTCCTTATACCCCACGACATTCGGGAAATGTAACCCTGTCCTGGAAAAACAAGTGGGTGAATGTGAGTTATCTGTGTACGGCAGTGGGGGCAAGGTACTCTTTCCCTCAGAATACCAGAGCAAACCTTATGGAGGGTTATTTGGACCACAGTCTCTCGCTGAACAGAGCTTTTGAGTTGGGGGACCACAGGTTGACCCTTATGGCAGAGGTACTCAATATCGCAAATGTGAATTATGAAGTAGTGCAGTATTATCCGATGCCAGGAAGATCATATAGATTGACTTTGAAATATAACTTTTAAAAAATATGAATATGAAAAGATTTTTTTACATCGCCCTTTTATTGGCTGGTTTGTCAGCATTTATCTCTTGTGATATACATGGTGGAGAAGATATCCCGGCTCAACTGGTAACAGAAGGTGTATATATTCTCAATAATGGCAACTATGCATCAAATGATGCATCATTGTCATTGTATAATCCTAAGCAACAGCAGATCGCTACCAATGTTTTTGAAAATGTGAATAGTAAGAAGTTGGGAGACTTGGCTCAGGATATGCTTGTATATGGAGGAAAGATGTATATAGCTGTATACAATTCAAAAGTGATTTTTGTTACAGACAGGCAAGGTAAAATAGTGAAAGAACTGAGAGTAGCCCAGGATGATGGAAAAAGTTTGTCTCCCAGAGCGCTCATAGGATACAATGGGAAGATCTATGCTACAATGTATGAGGGCTATCTTGCCCAAATCGATACACTTGATTATGGTGTGTCGATCGTGAAAGTGGGGGATAATCCGGAGGGGCTGGTTGCTGTGGACAAGAAAGTGTATGTGGCAAATTCGGGAGGTATGAATTTCGCTGTAGGTAAAGATTATGGAAATACTGTTTCAGTTGTCTCGGTAGAGGATTATATGACTGAGGTTGCAACAGTCCAGGTAGTCAAGAATCCTACCAAACTATTGGCAAATCTTAGGGGAGAGATTTTTCTCATATCAATGGGTGATTATGAGTCTGTTCCGAACACGCTTCAGAAAATAGACTCCAAAAGTCTTTCTGTGACTAAAATAACTGACCGTCCAGTGACCTACATGTCTATGGGATCGGACAATAAGTTGTATTATATTTCTGCGCAGTATGACGAGAATTGGAATGCAGTTACCTCAGTAGGGGTTTATGATACATTTACTGGAGAGATGGAGAATGATTTTCTGGCTGATGGATCAATTATAAAAAATACCCCTACATCTATCTCTGTGGATCCCGTAACAGGGGATGTGTATATAGGTACTTCAGACTATGTCAGTGAGGGAGATATGTATCTCTTTTCTTCTGATGCAAAACTTGTCCATACCTTTGGAACAGGTGGACTAAATCCAATTGGCGCGTTTTTTGTAGTAGGCCTTGAGTAAAATTCATTATATTTGTATTAACAAGGTTATGCAAGTATATGTTAAAGCAAGGACTACATCAGAAAATTCAGCAGGGACTATCCCCATTGCAAATCCAGACTATAAAGTTGTTGGAACTTCCCACTTTGGAATTGGAACAGGAAATAAGAAGAAAATTGGAGGAGAACCCTGTATTGGAGGAGAGTACCGAGAGTGAAGATGGGGATGATGCCCCTAAAAATGTATCCTTGAGTGATTATCCTGCAGATGATCCTACCCCTTCATATAAGCTGTATGTGAACAATCAGGGAAAGGATATCAAGCCGCAATACAATACATTTTCTGTAAAAGAGAGTTTTCATCAGAGTCTGGAGGCCCAATTGGGGTACAGCAACATGGATGAGCGGAGCCGTTCCATAGCGCTGTTCATTATTGGTAGCCTTGATGATGACGGTTATCTCAGGAGGGATCTGGAGTCGCTGTCGGATGATATAGCTTTCAGACTTGGGGTAGAGACCGACGAGGTGGAGGTGGAGAAGATTCTTAAGGTTATCCAGGAGTTTGAACCTGTGGGAGTGGGAGCCAGAGATCTTCAGGAGTGTCTGTTGATTCAAATCAGATCACTGGAACCAACCCCAGCAAGGGAGCTGGCATCCATTATATTGTCGGATTACTTTGCAGAATTTACCAAAAAGCATTACCAGAAGATTGTTTCCAAACTTGAGATAACAGAAGAGCAGCTTAAGGGGGCTATAGATGAAATAATTCATCTGAATCCTCGTCCTGGCGGTCAGATTGATGACTCTTATAATGAGCAGGCACAGCAAATAGTGCCCGATTTTCTGCTGGAAGAGAAAGATGGAGAACTTCAAATGACGATGCCCAAGTTCAATGTACCCGAGCTCAAGGTAAACAAGAGATATGCAGAAATGCTTATCAACTCTGCAAGCGCTTCAACCAAAGCGGGCAAAGAGGCTGCTACATTTGTAAAACAGAAGTTGGATTCTGCTAAATGGTTTGTTGAGGCTATCAAGCAGCGGCACAACACACTTAACAATACAATGAATGCCATTATAGATTTTCAGAAGGAGTTCTTCCTGACCGGTGATGAGACCAATCTGAAACCTATGGTGTTGAAGGATATTGCAGAAATCACAAATCTGGACATATCTACCATATCCCGAGTTGTAAGTTCAAAATATATTCAGACTCAGTTTGGAATATTTTCTCTAAAATATTTCTTCTCAGAGGGCCTTGTGAACAGTAGCGGAGAGGAAGTCTCTACCCGCGAGATTAAGAAGGTTTTGCAGGAGAGCATTGAGAATGAGGATAAAAGGAACCCCCTCACAGATGAGGAACTGGTAACAGTTCTCACCGGGAAGGGGTATAAGGTGGCTAGAAGGACAGTTGCAAAATATCGCGAGCAGCTTAATCTCCCAATCGCCAGACTTCGCAAAGAGTTATAGTTTGCTGCCGTAGGCAAGATCACCGGCATCGCCAAGTCCTGGTACGATGTAGGATTTGTTTGTAAGCTCTTCGTCTACAGCAGCCAGCCATAAGCTGACATTCTTATCTGATATGTGATTTTTAAGATACTCCACACCATCTGCACTTGCTATAGTAGATACTATGTGGGTGTGTTTTGGAGTGCCATTTTTAAGTAGTCTTTCATATGCCAGAACAAGAGAAGCTCCTGTTGCTAGCATGGTGTCAGCCAAAATCAGTACTTTGCCTTCAATATTTGGGGCGCTGGCATATTCCACCTCAATGTTGAATTTGTTGTCCTTGCCGTATTTTCTGTATGCACCGATAAATGCATTTTGAGCCCTGTCGAAAATGCTGAGAATACCGTCATGAAGGGGAATTCCGGCCCTCAGGATACTGGCAATTACAATATTGTTCTCGTAAGTGGATGTTTGGGCAATGCCAAGTGGTGTGGTGACTTCCAGTGGATGGAAGT
>JAZRHK010000213.1:0-1291 GCA_045644725.1 Candidatus Coprenecus sp.
TCGGGGATGCACTACACAAAGCTAAACTGTCATAGGACCCTGTCAGGCAAGTAAGGAACCATGATACCGCCCCACCTGATAAATCCCCTGTAGTAGGAGATTATCTCTAACGGGCGCACATCTCGGTTCACAGTGTATGGATCCCATGTAATACAATCATGAGTGATGCGATCCAATGCATTCATAAACAGCTCCGGCTCCCCTGCCCCCTAATCATGATCCACTTCCCTGCTCTGGGGACATCCTCAACATAATTTAAGTCCACCTCCTTCACTCCAAACGGATGATCTTGAAAGTGCTCAAAAATCCAGGCCTACATGTAAAAAATGACATTAGTTAGTTAAGTATTCATAATAGACCAAGCATTTATCAGTGTTAATGGAGTAAAAATATACCTGCAAAAGGGTCAAATAACCAGCCATCTGCTTTGTCATAGCCTTGCTAGCCTCCCTAAGCTGGTCGTACATATACGCCAACGCCATCCCACCCCATGAATATGATCCAACATCCCCCAAGTCGACAAACATGGATAAATAAGCAACCTTGGTACGAGTACCACTCTTATCGGCAAACAGAGTGGACCCGACAAGGTGCAACAAGTATGCTCGAGCAGCCATGTCCCACTGACCCTCACGGCAACGATCAGGATATACCTCATGTCCCAACCACTTCGTACGGACATTGGCACTGTTGGTCAGTGCAATCTCAGCAGTTGCTTCCTCCATAGTCACACCCAAGTAGTCTACAAGCCATTCCTTAGCTGTATCTACTTTCAAGCTTGGTGCCGTCCAGAATTTACCCCTAACAGGAAGGTGGAGCAGTTATGAGACGTCGTCTAAAGTGATGGTCATCTCACCAATAGGCAGATGGAAACTGGATGTATCAGGCTGCCATCGCTCTACGAATGCTCCAACAAGTCCCTTGTCGATAACACTGTAGCTAACTCGTAGCAGTGCATCGAGCCCAGAATCGGAAACTACCTGCCTAATCTCCTCGGTCACCTCCAATCTTGTGGCGGATAAGCCATGGCTGACCACCTTCAGTTTCCGCTCCTGTTTGCATTTATCAACATAAATAAATATAAACTAAATAATCATAACACTTTTAAAAGTAAATCAATTCAATTAATTACAACAATTTACCTCTCCTTTCCACAATTTAGTTGCAACGTGGCCTCCATATGAAATAATCAATGAGGTATCACGTGGTCCTCCAGGGAATGTCTCAGAGTGCTCCACTTCTGCTGCCTCTTTTGCCTGTGGTGGCTCATTTACCTGTGTCGACTCATCCA
>JAZRHK010000214.1:0-17550 GCA_045644725.1 Candidatus Coprenecus sp.
ACCTCGGCGGCACCAAAATATCTGCCGGGATTTTCAACGAAAATGGTGTTCTCCTGGCAAATGAATCACTGCTTATTGGAGAGTGCACCGGGAAAGAGGTGGGTGCACTCATCCTCCAGCTCTGCGACTCGATACTGCATAATAACCACTACTCTCCTAAGGAGCCCCTGAGCATCGGTGTTTGCGTGCCGGGCATCACCTATTCAAAGACAGGGTGTGTATGGGCCCCCAATATTCCAGGATGGGACAATTATCCCCTAGCGCTGGAGTTGAGAGCACACTTCCCTTATGCAAATGTCACCATTGAGAGCGACCGCACCTGTTATATACTCGGTGAAGTTACCATGGGAGCTGCCCAAGGGTGTGACAATGCGGTATTCATTGCAGTCGGAACCGGAATTGGGGCCGGCATCCTTATTGACGGCCACATCCTTCATGGTGCATCCGACATCATCGGCGCCATCGGCTGGCTCGCGCTCAAACCGCCATACGACAAATATTGGGACCAGTGCGGATGCTTCGAGACACACGCCTCAGGCGATGGTCTTGCAAAGCAGGCACAGATATTCCTCCGCGAAGACAAAGAGTACAATGGTGTGCTCCGCAACAAACCTATCGAGGAGGTCACCTCCTATGATGTTTTTGCAGAGTATCCCAATGGGGATCCCATTGCAGTGCGCGTCATCGACCAGGCCATCGAAATGTGGGGAATGGCAGCTGCCAACCTGGTAAGCCTTCTCAACCCTGAGATGGTCATTTTCGGGGGTGGCATCTTCGGTCCTGCAGCACCACTTATCCCACGCATATACGAAGAGGCCAAGAATTGGGCACAGCCAATAAGTATCAAACAGACAAAATTTGTAGCTACCCAACTCCCCAAAATGGCGGGTCTTTATGGAGCTGGCGGCGTAGCTATCCAATCAGTTAAAGAATTAAAATAAATAGAATATGAAAAACACTAAAGTACTTGTAGCGGGTTATTTGGGAATGTTCTTCTTCGGAGTTGCATTCCTGGTGATGGGAGCAGTGCTGCCCTCACTCGCAGCCAAATTTGCACTATCTGAAGCAGATTCATCACTACTGGTGAGTTTCCTCCCTATCGGTCTGATCTTCGGATCATTGGTATTCGGCCCCATCATTGACAAATATGGATACAAATCACTCATGCTTGTTGCCATGGCGCTGGGTGCCATCGGACTTGAAACCCTCGCATTTGGCGGGACACCCGGAATTGTCCGCATCGGAATTTTCGTCCTGGGAATCAGCGGCGGTATGCTGAACGGTGCCACCAATGCACTTGTATCTGATGCATCGGACGACAAATCGAAGGCCTCAAACCTCAGTCTGCTCGGATTCTTCTATTGCGTAGGTGCAATATCTATCCCTTTGCTCACAGGGGCCCTATCCAAATATTTCAGCTACACCCCTATCGTAGGAGGCGCAGGTGCCCTGATGGTATTGACATTCATTTTCTACCTTTTTGTGGACTTCCCAAAAGCAAAATTCCAGCAGGGATTCCCTATCAAAAAGATCATCGGAATGGCTAAAGAGCCTCTGCTTCTCCTTTTCAGTTTCGTACTCTTCTTCCAAAGTGCACTTGAAGGTCTTACAAACAACTGGTCACCACAATATCTAACAGGAAGTCACGGATTCTCTGCTGAACAGGCCCAGTACGCCCTCAGTTTCGTAGTGGTGGGCATGGCCATCAGCAGATTGTCACTAACCTTTATACTCAAGAAGATAGACGGTGTGAAGGTCATCATTCTGAGTATGGGACTTATCCTGGCCGGAGCCATCTGCACAATGTCTGCACAGAGCAGTGCAACAGCTATTGCAGGGGCAGTTCTTCTCGGTCTTGGACTTGCTGCCACATTCCCTATTGCTCTTGGCAAAGTGGGAGAGAAATATAAAGAGATGTCAGGTACAGCGTTCAGCCTTGCCTTGGTAATCTCCCTTTTCGGAAACACACTCATGAACCTTTTCATCGGACAGATCGGTGTGGAAAGACTCCCAATCCTGCAAATATTCTGCGCTGTGATGATTATTGTGCTGTTTGCTATTGGAAATAAACAAACCTCAAAGTAAATTTGCACCGCTTTTCCAGAAACCGTATTCAGTAAAACACATTTCTAAAATTTAAATTTAAAAACATGCTAGCATTAGAATGGACCAAAAAGGTCAGAGAGGTGATGGCTCAGATCGAGGATACACAACTCGAGAACATCAAGAAGGCTGCTGAGATAATGGCAGACTCTATTCAAGCAGAAAGATGGGTACACACATTCGGTTGCGGTCACGCTAACCTTCCTATTGAGGAGATGTATCCACGTATCGGTGGTTTCGTAGGTTTCCACCCTCTATGCGAACTTCCTTTGACATCTTTTACCCACATTATCGGTGATATGGGTATCAACCAGTTCCTTTTCCTTGAGAGATGTGAAGGTTTCGGTAACACTATCATGGATTCATACACTTTCGACAAGAGAGACTGTATCTGGCTATTCTCACACACTGGTATCAATGCTGTGAATATCGACGTAGCTTTGAAAGCTAAAGAGCTTGGTATGAAAGTTATCGTTTTCGGTTCTGCTTCAAACACCGGTGACAAGAAACCTCGTCACTCTTGTGGAAAGAACCTTTTCCAACTTGCTGACGTAGTAGTTGACTCTTGCGCTCCACTAGTTGACGCAAGCGTAAGCTTGAAACACCACTTTGACAAAGTAGGTCCTGTTTCTACTATGGCTCTTATCACTTGCGTATGGCTGACAGTTATCACCGTAGCTGAGATCCTAGAAGAGAGAGGCGTTAAACTTTACATTCACCCTTCACACAACGTACCTGGCGATACTACAGCTCATGAGAGACTTGCTGAGTGTATCAAAGTGTACAGAGAGCGCGTTAAAGGTGTTTAATTAGCAGATTTTTTGTACATTTGCGTTTCGTATGAGAAGCGCATTCGTCAAAATATTATTAATAAGCCTTGTGAGCATAATGCCCACAAGGCTTCTTTTTGCCCAAGTTGCTGCGCTTCCCGACACACTCAGCAGTATACAGCCAGACACTCTGGCATTTTCACCACAGGATACCATTGCTGCTGACACTACCGGCGTAGCGGCTGACTCTCTGGGGACCGCTGCAGATTCTCTGATCAGCACCGGCAAGGTTCTCACCGAGAAACAGAAAAAGAAAATGTACCGCGACAGCGTCAAGGCGGTCAAAGACAGTATCAGGCTATCCACACCACGAGTGCTGGAGACATGCGCTTTCCCCGACTCGCTCTTCTACGAGAAGATCCTGGCCTGGAACACAAACACATATTTCAACAAACAGGAGAGAATTAAAGTTGATACCACCTTCAATGACTGGTACACCGAATACCCATTCTTCCATGAGGACGTCAATGCTACGTATCTTGGCGTGGTAGGATCTGCCACACAGAATTTCAACTGGTTCAAACGTCGGGAATTCGATGTGGCACCATTCTATGCTCCATACCTCCCTTATACATACACCCCTGAAACCATGCCCTTCTACAATACCAAAACACCTTATACAGTACTGGCATATTGGGGGACACTGTTCTCCTATTCTGACAAGGAGGAGTCAAGCATGAAGTTCCTGCATACCCAGAACATCACCCCGAAACTGAATGCACACCTGGAGTATCACATGTATGGAGGAAAGGGACTCCTCACAAACGAGGCGACCAACAACAGAACCTTCTCCCTCACAGGAAATTACCTTGGAGAGCGCTACGTGGCCAACGGAGGTTTCATTTCTAATACCATCAGGAGAGGTGAAAACGGAGGTGTGGTGGACTCAAAAGAGATTAGGGACACTGTTTTGGATGCAAAGACAGTAGCAATAAACCTTAGCGAGGCGAACAACAGAATAGTCAAGAGATCATTCTTCATAAACCACTCATACGGCATCCCCATCAGGTTCAATAAGGACAAGGACTCTCTGGGGAGGGACTCCCTCACCGCAGGAGAAGGGACAATGGCATATTTCGGCCATTACGGAGAGTATTCGACATTCTCAAAATTCTACTCTGACAAGATAGGGACCAATGACCTTACCGGCAGGAAATTCTACCACAACAATTTCTTCATACACCCTACTCAGAGTGCAGATTCAATGAGGGTGGCAGACTTTACAAACAGGCTCTTTATCAGGCTGCAGCCATGGGCCAGTGACGCTATCCTTTCCCACATTGAAGGTGGTGTAGGTTACCAGATGCTCACATATTTTGCATTCTCACCGGAATCATTCCTGAACAGCAACAGCAATGCAAATCTCAACAACGGATACATCTATGCCTCCACAAATGGCAAGTTCCGCAAATACTTTTCTTGGGGAGCATTTGGCAAATTTACCTTTGCAGGTTACAATCAGGCAGACTTCGACCTCAATGCAAATGCAACATTCCTGTTCTACCCTTTCAAGGACAAGAATGCACCTATAGAGCTTACTGCCCGATTCAGCTCATCGCTGAAAAGGCCCGATTTCTACTCCAACAATCTCTACACAAACCACTACATGTGGAGCAATGACTTCGGAAAAATATCGAAAACAAAAATTGAAGGTGAACTGAATATACCCAAGTGGAAAATGTCCGCTTATTTCGGTTACGCCTTGGTTAACAACAATATTTACTACGACACACTTGGAATCATCAGGCAGACTCCTGACTTGGTCAATGTCATGAGTGCCTATCTGCAGAAGGACTTCAAGCTATGGAAGTTCCACTTTGACAACCAGCTTCTGTTCCAGCTCTCATCCAACAATGAGTCAATACCACTCCCCATGTTGGCCCTACACCTGAGATACTACTTCCAGTTTGATCTCGTCAAGAACGTGCTTAGAGCACAGGTAGGTGCAGATGGAACATTCACAACAGCATACCATGCGCCTGCATACAACCCTGTGACAGGGCAATTCCATAACCAAGTGTCGGAACTGGTAGGAAATACACCTTATATAGATGTATTCGCCAATCTCCAGTGGAAAAATGCTTCAATATTCCTGAAGTTCACAAATGCTAGCCAAGGGTGGCCTACGGGAGACTACTTCTCCGCTTACCACTACATCAAGCCCAAGCGGGCATTCAAATTCGGTATATTCTGGCCATTCTTCGTAAAATAGAGTGTATGAACAAATGGACACATAGGGGAATATCGGTCCTGGTATGCACCATACTGCTGTTCTCCATCACCAAATGTCATAAGGAGTGGTCCCTCGACTACAGATGCTATCACCCTTATCATGAGTCGGATACTTTATCCACTTACATCGCACTTCGGGGAGATGCTTTCGCATTTGAGGATTTTCCTGTGGGATTCCAGTACAGGCTCCTCTCCCACTACTCCATGGACCAGCATACGCCTGCTAAAATTTTCCCTCCATACTATATTGAAAATCCATGGGAGAGCCTGGACTCCGGCAAATTGGATATCATCGTATTCGATACGCTCCGTGACACCATTCCGGACTCATTTACAGATAGGATATCCATGAGCGCCCCCATAGCCGAGAGATATGTATGGATAGTCAGGAATGGGGAGAGCAAACTACTCCACAATATCAACTACTGGCTCGGCATATTCTCACAAAGTGCGGAATTTGACGCATTGGAGAGGAGCTTCCTTCGTGTCTACAGAATAAAGCACCACCTCGACAACATGACACAGACGGCAGTAATATCTCCATATGACCATCTCATAAAAAGGTATAGCCGTACACTTGACTGGGACTGGAGACTTGTTGCAGCACTTATCTGTCAAGAATCAAGATTCTCGATGGGGGCAATATCCAGAAGAGGGGCCACTGGGCTGATGCAAGTAAAGGAATCAACTGCACGCCACTATGGTGTCACTGACATATTCAATCCTGAAAACAACATAAAGGCGGGAACCCGACACCTGCGATATCTGGAAAATATGTTCATACGTGAAGGGATGGACTCTTCCAATGTCGTCAAGTTCACTCTGGCCGCTTACAATGCAGGAGAGGGCCGCATACAGGAGTGTATAGAATTCTGTCGTGGGGTTGGTGCTGACTACAAGGACTGGGAAGAGATGTGCAGGATTATTCCACTTATGCGAAATCCGCAGGAACATCTGCCTGGCACCACTGTCAAAAGATTCAATGGGACAGAGACTATCAGGTACGTCGATGAGATACTCTCCCGCTACGAGGAATACCGCTTTGCTGTCCTCCCTTAAAGTATTATGATTACTGGACTTTTATTGTTCTGTCCGGCTGTACCCTCGCAATGAACAGCGAAGGTATGATCATGATAAGAATCATTACCGCGAAAGAACATACATTGAGGAGAAGTATTTTGGGAACATTTACATAGACAGGTATATGATCCACAAAGTAATTGGCCGGATTCAGTTTCATGATATGGAACACACCCTGCAAGGTGGAGAGGATTATAGCCAGAATGTTTCCTATTATGAGTCCTTTGAACACTACAAATGACCCACGGTAGATGAACACCTTGCAAATATCCATTGTCTTCATACCCAAAGCTTTCAAAAGCCCTATCATAGAGATCTTTTCAAAAAGGATTATCAGCAGTCCCGATATCATATTGAAACCGGCCACCACTATCATCAGAACCATAATGATGAGTACATTCATATTCAACAGGTCCAGCCAGTCAAAAATATGGGGATAGATGTATCTGATCTGACTTACCACTACAGAATCATCCTTCCAAGGCTCCTCAAGTATAATCCTCTCTATTTCAGAGCTTACCCGTCTGGGGTTCCCTTTGGATGCAAGGGCTATCTCTATATTTGAGACCTGATCATCCTCCCACCCATTCAGTCTTCTGGTATGTCTGATGTCTACAATTGCCAATGTCTTGTCAAGTTCATCGAGCTGGACATCATACAGACCGGTAATGGTAAACCTCCTCAACCTTACACTTTCACCCACAAAATAGGCGGTAATTTTGTCCCCACAACTGTAATTCATCAGATTTGCAAGCCTCCTGGAGATCAATATCTGATTAGAGGATCTCTTCCCTGTGAACTCCGGAAGTTTTCCCTCCACGAGGTACTTCCCGAAGAAATCCAGACAGTAGGTCGAGTCGACCCCCTTGAAAAGCACCCCTTGGACAGAGTCATCACTCTTCAGCATTCCTGCTGAATAAGCTACCTCATTGACACTTTTTATCCCTCTGATTTCCTTAACTTTATCAATATACGATGGTCTGCCTCCTATCGGATACAGGTGGTTGGTAATATCTTGCCCTGGGGCAATAAGAAAGACCTCTCCGGAGAATCCGACAGAGGTGGCCTTGATCTCCTTTTTGAATCCGTCCGAGATGACTATTGCCATAAACATCACCAGGATGCTGATCGCCACCGAAGCACATGCAATGGCATTGCTCGAAGAGGTTTTAATTTTTTTGGCAATAAATAAATTTAAATTCATATCTTTGTCATCCCGTTACGCGGAAATAGCTCAGTTGGTAGAGCGTCGGCTTCCCAAGCCGAAGGTCGCGGGTTCGAACCCCGTTTTCCGCTCCAGGCCCTTCGATTCCGGAGGGCTTTTTTATTTTCTCCTTCTGGAACCTCTCAGACGACTGGCTGCCATCACCATAGCCTCATCGCGCGCCACATATCTCATACCGATAAATGTAAGGATAGCGGAGACGATGGGGAATACCGCATTGACTGTGAATATCATTTCAGGCTCTCTTCTGAAGAAAAGGACAGCCAGGTAGATCTGAAAACCGAAAGCAATGAGTGTGCTCAGATTGCATATCCTTATCTGGAACATCCTGTTCTTGAATGAAGATACTGCCACCACTGCAAGCATCGATGTCACAAGGAGAAAAATCCTTGTAGGAGTGTACTCCCAGAATGAAATGGCAAGACCGTCTGTAAACTTGATAAGATTTGAAAAGAACAACGAAACATTTAGTCCCGCTGCAAGTGAAAGAAACAATGATTGTATTCTAAAAAACATAATTTTCAGTATTAGTAAAGGCAAAAGTAGAAAAAATATTATTATTTTTGATTGTTTAACAAATTAAAGATTGATACTATGGGAAGAATTGCAGAATCTGAATTGATTATAAACGGTGACGGCTCCATATTCCATCTTCATATCAGACCAGAGGATTTGGCAGACACAGTGATGCTTGTGGGTGACCCTGGTAGAGTAGATATGGTGGCAGGTTTCTTCGACGAGATAGAAGTGGACAAATCCTCACGTGAATTCCATACCATTACAGGCAAATATAAAGGAAAAAGGATGTCGGTGATATCTACCGGCATCGGATGTGACAATATTGATATCGTGGTCAATGAACTTGACGCCCTCAAGAATATAGACTTCGAAACCCGCGAAGAGAAGTCTGAAAAGACAGTTCTGAATATTTTGAGGGTAGGTACGTCAGGGGCCATCCAGCCGGAAATTCCCCTGGGCTCATTTGTTTTCTCACACTATTCAGTGGGATTCGATGCCCTCCTCAACTGGTATGGCGGCCGTTCAAATATTGCAGACGCCAAAGTAGAGAGCGACTTTTTGGCCCATATGGGGTCTGAATGGGTAGAGAAAAAGCTCCCTATCCCATATTTCGTAAAGGCCAGTGAGAACCTTATTGAGCTTTTCAGCGACTCAACAGTGAAAGGGATGACCATCTCTGCCGGTGGATTTTACGGCCCTCAGTGCAGAGTACTCCGTCTCCCTATTGCCATCCCTGACATGATGGACAGACTTGAATCATTCCGCTCAGGTGAATGGAAGATCACGAACTTTGAAATGGAGGGGTCTGCCCTTGCCGGTCTGGCCAGAAATCTGGGACACAATGCCGCTACAGTATGCTGCATCATCGCAGCCAGATATGCCGGAGACTCAAATACAGACTATAAGCCACGCGTCAAGGAACTTATCCGGCTTGCACTTGACAAACTTGCAGAGATTACCCGATGAGTGTAGACACAGAGCTTAAAAGTATAGTTACCTTGCTGGACGACACTGATGACTTCGTAATAGAGGCCATAAATCGTCGTATGTTAGGACGTGGAGAATCGGTACTGAGAGATCTTGAAGACCTGTACAATAAGGAGAAATCGTACAGGACCAAGGGGCTGATTGCCGACAAGATGCAGTACCTTTCATGCGAGTTTGTCCTTAAGGAACTGGAGCAGATGGTAAACAGGGACTATCCTGACCTCCAAAGGGGGATATATCTTATATCCAAGCTTATAGTCCCGGATATAGATGAGATTTACTATCATGATCTTCTGGGGGTACTTATAGCTGACCTGACAAAGGAGATCAATGATCAGAAGACTGCACTTGAAAAGATGCAGATATTCAACCACATCTTCTATCACAGGCTACTTTTCAAATGTGGGGACTACCCTGTTACCAGGGAGAGCACTACTGTCCTTACATCTGTATTGAGTTCACGCCATGGGATTGCATTATCAATATCATTGTGCTATTTCCTGCTGGCACGCGCAGTGGGTCTGGAGGTGTATCCGATGTGTTTCCCTGGAGGATTTGTCCCAGCCTACATTGAAAATGATAAGATCCTGTTCTATATGGACATTTTCAGGGACGGAGAGATATTCTCAGAGTCAAAACTCAAATACTACCTGGAAAATCAGGGGGTGGATCTTGACACCAGTGCCTTTGAAGTTCGTGATGACCGCACTCTTTTACAGGTGTATCTGGAGGTACTCCATTTCATGTATTCACAGAAAGAGGATGACTACTTCGTAGCCATACTGGACAGGGCATTGAAGCTGTTTGGAGATGACCGCATACTTCTGGAGTCAGGAGACAGTGATCTGGAATAACTTCCCCTATTACTCCTCAGTACAGTACTTCTTGATGACACTGTAGGCATCCTCGATGCCCAGTTCACCTGCCTTGCTCAGGTCGATACAGCCTTTCTCTTTATCTTTCAGATAGATAAGGACCAGACCTTTATTGTAGTAGGCTTCACCGATATTGGGATAGAGGCTTATGGCCTTTTCGTACTGGCGGATAGCCTCGGGAAGATCGTTTGACTGGCAATACAGGTTCCCCAGATTATAGTATGTATAGGGGAATTCAGGATACAGCGATGCCGCTTTTTTCATATCATGGATTGCAGCCGTATAGTCATAACTGCGGGTAGACTGCTCCTTCACCCTCGCCTTGGTGGTACCTGCATTGTCAAGTGTAAGGACTTGGACATTATTCTCGATTGAAGAGATAAAGTCGATCATCTCAGACTGGATAGCGCCACGGTTTATATAGTAGAACACCTCAGATGGGTTGTTCTGGATAGCTTTGCCATAGCAGTCAAGGGCAATATTGAACTGTTTGTTCTCCGATTCGAGGACCGCCTTGGCAAACAGACTGCGGCCCAATGAGTCTGATTCCAATTCACTATTCAGGGCCTCTATCACCCTCTGGTTGTCCACCCCGCTGCTTTTTGGATTGTAGCAGGTAAGTTCCACCCCGATAGGAATCTGGCTCTCAAACTCATCCACCCTCTTGTCGGAGTACTTCCTGTTGAGCACAAGTGCAATGCTCTCCCCCTCCTCTGCCGCAACGAAGCGGTATAGAGGCTTGAGTCGGATGTCCACATCCTTGTATTGCAACAGCTCATCATTGAAGTCCCTCTTGGCAAACTCAGCATCCAAATCAAGAAGGCGATCATATTTGCGGGTGGTATCAGCAAATGCCGCATAGGCGGTGGTATCCCTGGCCGTTTTTTTGTACTCGGCAATCTTCTTCTGCGCAATTTCATAATCAGCCTTGGCAGAGTTGAATTGCCCCAGCTTGTTCTTCACATAAGAGCGGTTCATATAAGCCTTGGCGAAATCGGGGTAGAGGTTGATGGCCTGCGAATAGTCGTCCATCGCCTCGCGATAGCGCCCCAGTTCGAGGAAAACGGAGGCCCTGTTGAAATAGGCCAGCACATTTTCAGGGTTTATATTGAGCACGCGGTCGTAGTCATCGAGGGCATTGTTATAATCACCGATCTGGGTACGGATAAGTGCCCTGTTGTAAAGGGTAAGGGCATTGCCGGGCTCAAGTTCCAGCACCCTGTTCAAATCCACCAGTGAACCATTGATATCGTTATTGTCAAACTTTATAAGCGCCCTGTTGAAATACGCAAACGAATTCTCATGATCGAGTTCAATCGCCTTGTTCAGGTCAGCAATTGCCTTCTCATTTTCCCCCTGCATCTGGAATACCCTAGCACGTCGGATATATCCCTCAGGCTCGAATTTATTGAGAGTGATAGCTTTATTGTAGTCAGATATTGCCTTGAGTGTATCTCCCACATAGAGATAGGAAGCACCGCGGTTCAGGTAGGCATCTGCCTCTCGTGGCTGCTTCTGGATAAAACGGTTGAAATCCTCTATGGCCTTGTCAAACTGCTGCGAGAGGAAATATGTGACTCCCCTGCTGAAATACAGACCGGTGTAGCTTGGTCTGAGGTCGACAGCCTCCTCCAAATCCTTGAGGGCCAGATCATATTTCCCTATGCGGCTGAGTGTTATGGCCCTATAGTGATATGCAGGTGTATATATCGGATTTATCTCCAGAGTTTTGTCAAAGTCTATCTCAGCCCCCACAAAGTCACCTAAATTATACTTTGCAATTCCTCTGAAAAAGTAAGCTTCATAAAGTTTCTCATCCAGCCTGATAAGGATATTGAAATTGTCTATCGCCTCGGCATATTTACCCTCCACCAGAGCGTGCTGCCCACGATAGAAAAACTGATCTATGTCCCACTGTGCACGAACCACCCCAAAATTGAGCAGAATAAGGATTATAATGAATGCTTTTTTCATAAAAATTAAGTACTTTTGGGGTTTCAAAAATCGTGCAAATATAGTGAAGAACTTTGTTTTATCAATCTTATTGACTCTACTATTAATTCCGGCAAGTTCGGTGGGACAGAAGAAGCCGAGTCTTGGCCCATATACTATGTTTGAGCAGATGATATACCCGGCCAAACAGGAGAGGCTCCTTTCATATTTGGCACACGACTGCTCCAGAGGGCGTTCTGTCGGGACATTGGCACACCAGAATATAGGCAAGTATATCCGTGCGCACTTCGAACAGTATGGGCTACAGCCGTTTCAGGGGCACTATTACCAGCATTTCAAATGCGATTCCACTAAAGTGGGACGCAATATTGTAGGATATATTCCCAGCATCATCCCTTCGGATGAATACATAATAATCACTGCACACTACGACCATATCGGGGCCCTCAACGGATTTGTATACAACGGGGCCGACGACAATGCATCCGGGGTTACCGCTCTGATGAACCTGGCTGAAATGTTCGGTTCGATGCACAAGGCCAAGATGGGACCCGACAAGAACATAATCTTTGTAGCATTTGATGCCAAGGAGATGAGCATGGCCGGATCCCGCCACTTCGTCAAGAATCTGGGTATCCCCAAGAATAAGATAATATGCGCCATCAATATGGACCAGATAGGGTCCACACTTGAACCTGTGCATGACGGCATCAAGGATTACCTCATCATCCTCGGAGAGAATACCCTCCCCAAAGAACAAAGGGGAAAGCTCGGAATCTGCAACAGATTCTACAATATAGATCTGGATATCGACTATACATTCTACTCAAGTAAAGCCTTTACTGAGCTATACTACAAACTCTCCGACCAGGTAGCTTTTCAGGAAGCAGGTATCCCTGCCCTGTTGCTCACATCCGGATTCCACAGCCACACATACAAGATATCTGATGATATGAACCTCATATCGTTTCCGACACTGAAAAAGAGGACAATTCTTGTATTTTACTTCGTAATGATGTTAAATTAAAATACCACCATGAGAAAATCCATTGTTTTCATCCTGGCCCTAATCCCAGCTGCGGTTTTTGGCCAATCTCACACCCTTAAAGTCAACAAATGGGGTAAAGACACAGTTTACACCAAAACTCAGCACATAGTAGGCTGCACCACTCCCGGCTCTGCTGTATCATTTGACGGAGAAGCTGTAAAAGTATACAAGACAGGATCTTTCGGCAAAAAAATAACCCTCAGCGAGGGGACAAACAGAGTAATCATCACCTCTACATCAGGGGGGGAGATCCTGTCAGACACATTAGACATGTTCTATACCACAGAGAGACCCGTCAGAGGTGTACAACAGGACATTCCGCTTTCTGTCTTCACTTCACTTTATGTAGAGACTACAGAAGGTGCATATTTCAATTATGGCAAAGGTGGTGACCGTCTTGGCGGAGCAAAGGTTTGCCATGTCTCTGCAGGCATTCCACTCGAAGTGGTAGAAGAGTACGGCAACCTTTACAAAGTCAAAGTGGCGGAGAACAAATACTTCCATATCCCCAAGGAGTATACCTCCCCTATCGAGAATGCCCCTGTGCGCGATGTTACTACCAACAACTGGTCTGTAAAGAATATGGGCAAGTTTGACAGAGTGGCTATCTCTTTGAACACCAAACACCCATACACCCTCAGACAATCACTCGAAGACAAGAGCATCATCATAGATATCTTCGGTGCACAATGCAACTCCAACTGGCTTACTCAGGCACTTCCTCTGGGAATGGTGGAGTATGTTGATTTCGAACAAGTGGAGTACGATGTCTTCAGGGCCAAAATCTTCCTTAAAGACTACTCGTGGGGGACAAAAGTCCACTATCAGGGTTCAACACTGATGATTGATGTCAAACACGCCCCTGCCCTTACTCTAAAAGGGATGGTGATCGGCATCGATGCAGGACACGGTGGTCCAAAATCAACAGGTGCAGTAAGTATCAGCGGTCTTAAAGAGAAGGAGCTCAATCTTGATATGGCCTATACGCTCAAAGCCGAACTTGAGAAAAAGGGTGCCAAAGTGGTCCTCAGCCGTACAGATGACTCAGGTCTTACCATGACTGAAAGGAAAGAGATCTTCCTTGACAATAATGTGGACATGGTAATATCTATCCACTGCAATGCAGGGGGAAGTCCTCTTGATGTAAAAGGTACCAGCACATACTACAAGCATATCCACAACAGACCTCTTGCCGAGGCCATTCTTCTCAGAACCCTCGAACTTGAAGGTGTGGTCAATTTCGGTCTTGTGGGTAACTTCAACTTCTCCCTCAACGCCCCTATTGAATATCCTAACGTTCTTGTGGAAACCCAGTTCCTTTCAAATCCTGAGGACGAGGAGAGAATTGCCGATCCTGCATTCCGAAAAGCATACATGAAGAAAGTGGTGAAAGGGGTTGAAGACTACCTCAAATCACTTAAATAACAATCATCACCTGCAAGATATCAACCTCGGGGCCTGCCCCGGGATTTCCTGCAATTCATAAGCCACACTGAGTAGCATCATAGTACACTCTATGGCGTATCAGTGTGGCTACTGCGAGGGAATTCCCGACAGAGGCCACACTACCCATTGCGAGAAACACCTCCAAGCAGGATCAATGTGGCCATCGAAATTCACGAAATGCACAAAATGCGAGAAACCGGAGCATACTTTCCGTATGTGAGGATTTCGAGCACGAGCATAACGCAGAAAGCACCCTCCCTTATTAAAGAATAATGGAATTATAAAGGAGGGATTTCAAGGCCAGCGAAATGCGAGAAACCGGAGCATACTATCCGTATGTGAGGACTTTGAGCATGAGTATAACGCAGAAGTCACCCTTTATAATCACCTATTACGGATGATGTGGTTTTAAAGGTGGGATTTCAAGGCCAGCGAAATGAGAGAAACCGGAGCATACTAACCGTATGTGAGGATTTCGAGCATGAGCATAACGCAGAAAGCACCCTTTAAAACCACATCATATGCCATTTAAACTAAAATCACCATATAAACCCTCCGGCGACCAGCCGGAAGCAATAAAAGGGATCTGCGACATCATCAGCAGTGGAGCAGATGCTGTGACACTTATGGGTGTTACGGGGTCGGGAAAGACGTTTACTATGGCGAATGTAATAGAGAAACTTCAACGGCCTGCACTGATTCTCAGCCACAACAAGACATTGGCAGCACAGCTTTATGGGGAATTCAAGTCTTTTTTTCCGGACAATGCGGTGGAGTATTTTGTGTCATATTATGATTATTATCAGCCGGAGGCATATATACCGGTAACAGACACATATATTGAAAAAGATCTGAGCATAAATGATGAGATTGAACAGTTAAGGTTAAGTGCGTCATCTGCGTTGCTGTCTGGAAGAAGGGACGTGATAGTAATATCAAGCGTATCGTGCCTTTACGGCATAGGGAATCCACAGGATTTCCATGCAAATACTATCACTATCAGGCGAGGCACAATGATGAGCAGAACAAAACTTCTGTATCATTTGGTGGATGCGTTGTACTCACGGAGCGACAATGAGCTGAAAAGGGGTACATTCAGGGTAAAAGGTGACAGCGTAGATATATATCTGGCTTATGTGGACAGCGTAGCCAAGATTATATTTTTCGGGGATGAGATAGAGAGCATTGAGATTATTGACCCGGTGAGCGGGATATTGAGGGAGGAGGTCAATGAGATCTCCATTTATCCTGCCAACATCTTTGTCACCACGAAGGAGAGGACCAAGCAGGGTATCTACAAGATCCAGGATGATCTGACAGGCCAGTACAATTTCTTCGTGGAGGTGGGGAAACAGCATGAGGCCAACCGTCTGAAAAAGAGGGTAGAATATGATATGGAGATGATAAAGGAGATTGGTTATTGCCCAGGCATCGAGAACTATTCACGATATTTTGACGGCCGTCAGCCAGGACAACGACCTTTCTGTCTCATAGATTACTTTCCGGACGATTTCATCACATTTATAGATGAGAGCCATGTCACACTTCCTCAGGTAAGGGCGATGTATGGAGGTGACCGTTCACGCAAAGACACCTTGATAGAGTACGGCTTCCGTCTTCCGGCAGCAGCCGACAACAGACCGCTCAAGTTTGATGAGTTTGAAGATATAATAAAGCAGAAGGTGTACGTGAGTGCCACCCCGGGAGATTATGAACTGGAGAAGTCAGAGGGGGTTATGGTAGAACAGATTGTAAGACCTACAGGTCTGCTTGATCCCCCTATCGAGGTACGACCCACCAAGAATCAGATCGACGACCTCCTTGAAGAGATCACCATCAGGGCAGAAAAGGATGAGAGGGTACTCGTCACCACCCTCACCAAGAGGATGGCCGAGGAGCTGGAGAAATATCTTACCCGTATGAGCATCCGTTGCCGATATATTCACTCCGATGTGGACACTATGGAGAGGGTGGAGATAATAGAGGACTTCAAGGCAGGAAGGTTTGATGTTCTGGTAGGTGTCAATCTTCTCCGCGAGGGTCTGGACATCCCGTCAGTATCACTTGTCGCCATCCTCGACGCAGACAAAGAGGGCTTCCTCCGCTCGGATAGGGCACTCACCCAGACAGCAGGGCGCGCTGCGCGAAATTTGAATGGTCTGGTGCTAATGTACGCAGACACCATTACCCGCTCTATGCAAAGCACCATCGATGAGACCAACCGCCGCAGGGCAAAGCAGGAGAAATACAACCTGGAGAACAATATCACCCCTACTCAAGTTAAAAATGAAAGCAGGAATCTTCTTGTGGACCAGAGCAGATATGCCATAGAGGAGCAGGAGGCAAAATCAAAATTCATGCTTCAGGAGCCGGTATTGGCCAAAATGTCCCCAAAACAATTGTCTGCCGCCATAGAGCAGGCCCGCCGCAATATGGAACAGGCCGCCAAGGAGCTTGACTTCCTCAGGGCAGCACAGTTCAGGGATGAGATGTACGAATTGAAAAAATTGAGTTCAAAGCAATGATAAAGGAGTTTGAAATATATTCAGAACAGGAGAGGGAGAGGATAAAGTATGCCTACAAATTGGCAGAAGAGGTCCTCAAAGAGAAAAAAAGGGAGAACGGCCATCCGTTCATAGAGCACCCCGTCGGTGTGGCAGCCATCGTGGCCAAGGAGATCGGTCTTACCGCCGATTGCATTGAGGCAATATTTCTCCACGAAGCACTCCGTTTCCACCCCACCCTGCTGGATGAAATCCTCGCAGGGCAATTCCCCCAGGATGTCATTGAGATTGCTCTGAATCTCAACAAGATTGCAGCCATCAAACCTAAGGAGACGCGCCTCGAGGCTGAGAACTACAAGAGACTTATTGTCTCGTTCTCTACCGATCCGAGAGTGGTGATAATCAAACTTGCAGACCGTCTCGAAGTGATGAGGAACATTGCTCTCCTCCCAAAAGATTCGCAGGAGCGGAAAGTGGCAGAGACCTATCTCCTCTACATCCCCATTGCCCACCAGTTGGGGCTCTATAAACTCAAAAGCGAACTTGAAGACATATTCTTCAAATACAGCGAACCTGAAAATCACCGTACGGTAACCAATTCGCTCCTCGCCACTGAGAGGGAGCGTCTCGCATTCATCGACTCATTCATAGATCCTCTCAAGGAGAAACTGGCTGCCGGTGGGATCTCATATACCCTTAAGAGCCGCACCAAGACCGCATACTCCATCTGGAAGAAGATGCAGAAGCA
>JAZRHK010000215.1:0-1051 GCA_045644725.1 Candidatus Coprenecus sp.
AAAAACTTGGGAGCAAAGTTATGAAAACACCTCGCTTATCTTTTTTATGTATATGTGCAATAGTTACATTGTGCATTGCATCTTGTGTAAACACCTCGACAGAAGAGATAAAAACGTCTGTCACCCGTGCCAGATATGCACGTCTTTTTACATACCAGGAAGACAGTCTATACACCTATGTCAATGTCTATCTACCACAGGACACAACACAGGTATTCAGGACATACTTACTACATAGACAGGATACACCTCCACCAGTAGGAGCAGACACCATAGCCGTACACATACCACTGAAAGAGATAGGTTGCGCTCACAGCACACAGATAGGATTTATCAAGGCTCTTGACGAACTGGGAAGAATAACGTGTGTGGGAGATATGAGCCTACTGGAAAAAAAATCTGTTCTCGCTGGACGTAAAAACCTCGGTGAGTTTTTCAACGGCTGGACTTTTGATATAGAAAGACTACTATCCATATCCCCCGATGCAGTGTTCTTCACTCCCTACGGCAACGAAGACCTTGCATCAATAGAGCAAAGTGTACGTACGGCTCTTCTACTGGATATGTCGGCCTGGGAGAGTCACCCATTAGCCCGCAGCGAATGGATTAAGTTTACGGCTCTCTTTATGGATAAATTACCTGTGGCCGACAGTATATTTACTACCATTGAGGAAAAATACAACAAGATAAAAGAAATAGCATCTCATAAGACAGAACACCCCGTAGTAATATCCCAACTCCCATACGAAGGAGTATGGTACATACCTTCAGGCGGCAGTTACAAAGGCATTCTCTATCGCGATAGCGGATTGTCATATCCTTGGGAGGAGGAAAGCGGGACAGGTTCGCTTACTGTGGCATTTGAAAAGATGTTATCTGTAGCCCACAGTGCCGATGTATGGTTTATAGAGTCTGGTCTTAACTCAACACCTACCCTATCCTCCATCGCCCAACAAAACCCTCTATACAAACACTTCCGTCCATTTAATGAGAAAAAAATATATGTATGTGACACAGAAGCCGTACTATATTTTGAAGACGGGATACTGGA
>JAZRHK010000216.1:0-39028 GCA_045644725.1 Candidatus Coprenecus sp.
ATTCAGAAGCCACACAAAACCCCTTGTAACACATCTCCAGCGGCAATCAGTGTGGCCTCTACAGCCATTACAACGACACAAGCCACACAAGGTCCTCCAAGAAGTACTTTATGGACACTTTGTGTGGCTTGCGAAAATCACAAAATTTGTGACTAATCACAAATTAAAAATTACAATCCCCACTCGGATGGAACGCACGCCTCTTTGACAGAATTCTTTATGCTCTCGGGCAGATTGTCAAAGAAAGTGAAACCGGTCTGCTGCTCGACCCATGCTACCGACTTAGCGTCAGCCGCTACAGGCTCAGCATTGTCATATTTCCTGTTCTCATACCAGAAGGCGATTGCATTATATGAATCTGACTCAATGTCATATTTCATCACCAGTTTGTAGTAAGCCTGTGGTTTGGCCACCTCCTTGCCGTCATTATCCTTTACAAAAGATATCTCTTGCATAGCAGATGTCTTCAACACCGAGCCTGTCACCACATACAGAGTGTCGCAAGTCTCGGAATAATTTCGCACCATCTCCTCAAGTTTACCCCAGACACCCTGATTCAACTCCGAATTCTGTGCTGTCATGTTAGTATAGAAGAATGTCGCAGCGTTGGATGGGACATTTGATGTGCGGTCAGCCGAGGGGAGGATATGCCCTCTGTCTATACCGGAGACACCCCACCCTTTAGCCAATGTTGGCTGATACACCTTAGGAATCTTGGGGTCAAAACTCCAGTTGTCTGTCCTTGTTGTAGGGCCAAATGATGATGAACAGAGATGGTAAGCAGTCCAAAGGGCTATTCTGTACTCTGTATCATAAAGCATAGAGTAGTTCCTCACACTCTCACCCATCACTTCAGAATGGTGTGAAACGTATGCCCTGTTGGCTGTGGTGGCCACTGCAGGGAGCTCCATCCATCCGTTCACCTGGTCAGATATCAATTCTGCAGGTGGAGCTGGCGGCGAGTATGTCTCAGGATCAGCCTCCATACCGAAAGAGACATTATCAAGCCTATAAGTATTCTTCTTACCTGTATATTTCAAAGCCACAGCCAGCTCCTTGCTTGATGAGTAAGCGGACAAATCCACTGTACGGCCCAGCCAGTAACTCACCTCTGCCTGAGAGGCAAATGTCAAATTATCCACCACTTTCCAGTTTGCAGTCTCAAAATCCCCCTCAAAATCTTCAGAGACCACCACCTCAAATGTGGAGTTATCCTGTGTCTGATAATAGAATGCCAGTTTGAGATTGAGGCTCTTGACCTGAGCTGCACTGACATCCAGTTTGGGAAGCAATGCATAAGCGACCACCGACTCTTGTGATGAATTATATGGAGCTATATCCATATATTTGTTCCAGCTGTAATATGCGGTCTTCCACCCGTTGCTTACAGATGTTCCGTCTGTCGAATAAAACATCCACGCACCGTCAGCATACTCCTTGTTCTTGTCTGGAACTTCAGAGAAATCATCATAGAAAAGGGAAACTCCTGCCGCACTGCTCCATCTGGTGTAATCACCCACCACTTTGCCCTGAATCTCACCAGAGACTTCAAACCTCTCTCCTGTCAATGATGCATAATCATCCTTGGATGTAAGGCTGAGCTGGATATCACTATTGAAAATTACCACGATACCTTTGAGTATTCCACTTCCTGAAGGGACGCTCTCTGCTCCGAATGATGAATATTTCGATGAGAAAACCACGAATGTCTCCCCAGTCTTGGCTACAAAATTTTTAGAGGTGTGAACTCCCCCCTCTACCCAGGTTCCATCGTTGGGTTTGACCGACTGGACATCAGCTACTGCCACATATCTTGACTCATATTCACCCGATACAAGCTGTGCTGCAGTTATGGAGATAGGCTCTACTACATTGCCGGAGCTCACTTTTGTAATGCATCCCTTAGGCACATTGTTGAACTGGAGAGTCCCCTGATAACTCTGCAGAGAGAGCCCTTTCAGGGAGATAACCACCTCATCACCCTTTGCCAGAGTCTTATTGTCCTCAGTGAGCCTTACGGCAATACCTGCACCCTCGTCCTGCAATACCAGGTTTTTGAGTGATGTGGCATTGGAAAGGCCACCATCCTTGGGATCCCTATAGTCACTGGTGATGATACCTCTTATGGCAATATCCTCACCAATAATGGTATTCGCACCTGTATACAATGCGCGCACCTGGGATATCGGTGTCGCTTCAGGCAGATTTACACCGGCCTGTGTAACAGATATCGGGAAAGTCTTCTCTGATGTAATGACAAGAGCTGCCCCCCTGACACGCCCGTCATTGGGCTTTGCCTGAAGTACAAGCTTCACAGAGTCAAGCGAAGCTGTTCCGGATGCAGGAGCCACAGTGAGCCAATCCTTATCTTCACCCTCATAAACAATGCTTGCAGTCCAGTCCCTATTGGCATAGAGACCGATAGTGACAGTACCACCCTCCTGTGTGAATTCGACACTTCTGGAGCTTGACCCAATATTCACAGGCTGTGAAGATGGGTCGGGTTTACAACTGCTCAAAAGAGAAGCGGCCGCCAATACCCAAAACAAATACTTGACAAGTCTCATTTTTATAGCAGATTAAAGGTCTTTTTGATTGTTTCTACAGAGTCAAGCAATTCCCATCCAAAAAACTGGATACCGTTCTCCACATAAGGGGTACGTCCGAAATGGCCATACGATGCTGTTGGCTGGTAAATAGGGTTCTTCAGCTGGAACTTCTCAATGATTTTTGCAGGGCGCAAATCAAACAGTTCTGAGATAATCTGAGCAATCTCACCATCTGTCTTGTTCACTTGGGCTGTACCGTGGGTATTTACAAAAATGCTGACCGGCTTTGCCACACCGATAGCGTATGACAGCTGGATAAGCATCTCCTTGGCCACACCTGCCGCTACCATATTTTTGGCAATATAGCGGGCTGCGTATGCTGCTGAGCGGTCCACCTTGCTTGGATCTTTGCCTGAAAAAGCTCCGCCACCGTGGGAAGCCTTGCCGCCATAAGTGTCCACGATAATTTTTCTGCCAGTAAGGCCAGTATCACCGTGAGGGCCACCGATTACAAATTTGCCGGTAGGGTTCACGTGAAGGATTATGTCATCACCGAAGAGTTTCTGTGTCCTCTCAGGAAGCTGCGCCATCACACGTGGGATAAGGATATTCCTTACATCCCCCTTGATCTTCGCCTGCATGGCAGCATCATCCGAATCAAACTCGTCGTGCTGTGTAGAGACCACGATGGTGTGCACTCTTATAGGCTGATGATTGTCATCATACTCAATGGTGAACTGGCTCTTCGAGTCCGGACGGAGGTATGGCATAAGGTGAAGCTCCTCTTTCCTGATCTTTGCCAACTCCTGAAGTGTCAGGTGTGAAAGGGTCACAGGAAGTGGCATATAGTTGTCTGTGTCATCACAGGCATAACCGAACATCATACCCTGGTCACCGGCTCCCTGCTCCTCCTCTACCTCTACCACTACTCCGCGATTGATGTCTGGAGACTGCTCGTGGAGTGCCGAAAGGATACCGCAAGATTTGCCGTCAAACATATATTCCGCCTTTGTGTAACCGATTTTCTCGATAACACCACGGGCCACTTTCTGAATATCCACATATGCTTTATCTGTGCGGACCTCGCCGCCAATAACTACCAGACCTGTACTTACAAATGTCTCACAGGCCACTTTTGCCTCTGGATCCTGACGTAGGAAATCGTCAAGGATTGCGTCTGAAATCTGATCGGCAACCTTATCAGGATGCCCTTCTGAAACTGATTCTGAAGTAAATAAATAAGCCATAACAAATAAAAAAATCTCTTCTTTGGTGAAGAGATTTGACATGACAAGACCATTGTCTAAAGATGCGATTTTAGCATTTTTTGGTGTGGTTGCAAGCAGTCAAATCTATCCACATTGTTTTCAACGGGGGCAAAGGTATGCAACATTTTTTAAAATAAAACATCTTTTATTAAATTTGTAGGGATAATGTGTGGATTATGAATAGAGTAGATGGGAAAATAGGGGAGGATCTGGCCTTGGATTACCTTTTGGCCAATGGGCTGAAACTCAGGGAGAGAAATTGGAGATGCGGTCACCTCGAGCTGGATCTTATAATGGAGGATGATACTTTCCTCCATATTGTGGAAGTCAGGTCCCGCACTGCACCATGCATGATCTCACCTCTGGAGTCCGTTAACAGGGAAAAACAGAGAAGGCTTTTTAGAGCCGCTTCGGCCTATGTGATAAGACACAATATCACCAAAGAGGTTATTTTTGATATTGTCGCCATCACCTACGAAGGGGCGGAACATTATATAGAATATCATAAGGGAGCATTGATACCCTTGTATGTATAGAGAATGAGAATGAATAAAAATTACTATTGCGTTATCATGGCCGGCGGGATCGGCAGCAGATTCTGGCCAATAAGCAGGAACTCTCTCCCAAAACAATTCCTCGACATCCTGGGGACAGGGAGGAGTTTTATCCAACAAACCTACGACAGGATGTCTCAGATTGTGGCACCTGAGAATATCTTGGTAGTGACATCCCAACAATATGGGAATCTGGTAAAGGAGCATTTGCCCCAAATACCGGAAGAGAACATACTATTGGAGCCCTATAGGCGCAATACTGCACCATGCATAGCATACGCTGCATCCAAAATTTACTATAAGGACAAAGATGCCACCATGGTCATAACACCTTCTGACCATTTCATCACCAATGAGGCTCTATATCTGCAGACCATCTCTGCAGCCCTTGATCATGCATCCACGCACGATGACCTCTTTACCATAGGCATAGAGCCAACAAGACCGGAAACAGCCTATGGCTATATACAGAAGGAGATGAATGACATGAAGAAGATAAACGGCCATGTAGCCTATAATGTGAAAACGTTTACCGAAAAGCCCTCATATGAGATGGCAAAAGTTCTTGTCGACAGCGGTGAGTTCCTGTGGAACTCAGGAATTTTCATCTGGAATGTAAAAAGCATCAAAAGGGAGATGGAGACCTGCCTTCCAGAGGTAGCCAATTTCTTCTCGATGGGAGACAAGTACTACTATACAGAGAAGGAGGAGGCATATATCCACACCATATACACAGACTGTCCAAGCATATCAATCGATTATGGCGTGATGGAGAAAACATCCAAAGCGTGGGTATTCGAAGCATCATTCGGATGGTCTGACCTGGGAACCTGGGAGTCTCTGTATATGCATGCCAATAAGGATGCTCACCAGAATTATATATCCTGCGAAGAGCTCATGATGGACAAAATGACCGGCTCCATCATTATGAATACCGAGAAAGACAAGTTATTGGCTATTAAAGGCCTGGACAATTTCATGATTGTAAACACCCCAGATGTTCTCATGATTTGCCCACGCGATCCTGTCAGATTCAAAAATATGATGACAGACCTCACTGTCCACGAAAAGACAAAATATCAGTAATATGACAAATATCCCTATATCCATAAATATAAATTCAGAAGTCGGCACCCTCAAAAAGGTTCTGCTTCACCGTCCTGGGGCAGAAGTGGAGAACATGACACCCAAAGATGCCCAAAGGGCACTTTACAGTGACATCTTGAATCTCAACATTGCCAAGGAGGAATACAAACAGCTGGAGGGGGTACTCTCCAAAGTTTCCGAAGTGGTATATGTGCAGGACCTGCTAAAAAAGGTTCTTGACAATGAGATTGAGAGACAATCCCTGATTGGCAAAATCTGCATCTCAGAGGATGCCACCAACTGCTTTGATACACTTATGCAAATGCCCTCTGCCGAGCTTGCGAGGGTACTTATCGAGGGGCTGCCTTCAAAAATGGACACCCTCACAGCATTTCTCAACGAGGATCACTATGCCCTCTTCCCTCTCTACAATTTCTATTTCACACGAGACTCTTCAGTGACAATAGGGAACAATGCCCTTATCTGCAGGATGGCAAATAAAGTAAGGATGAGGGAGTCTCTCATCATGGAAGCAATATACAAAGGAAGTGGGGAGTTCCAATGCGGAATCATCAACGCCCACAACTTCCAGCCAGGCAATAAAGACATTTACATGGAAGGTGGTGACATTCTTATTGCCCGGGAGGATATATTACTCATCGGAAATGGTGTAAGAACAAGCACCCAGGGTATAGACATGCTCGTGGCAAATTTATGCCATTCTGCCCCTGAAGGGAAAAGGCATGTAATAGTGCAGCAACTCCCTGGCTCCCCTGAATCGTTTATCCACCTGGATATGGTTTTCACCCTTCTGGACCACAACAAATGCATGGTCTTTGAACCACTTATCCTGAAGGACAACCAATACCAGACTGTACATATCACCATAGACAATGGACGCGTCTCCAAAATCAACAGGGTGCCCAACCTTCTCTCTATCATGAAGAAACTGGGGATGGACCTTGAACCGGTTGTCTGCGGAGGCAGGGACGATGCCTGGAATCAGGAGAGAGAGCAATGGCACAGCGGAGCAAACTTCTTCGCCTTTGCCCCCGGCAAAGTCCTTTCATATGCAAGAAACACAAATACCCTCGACGAGCTCGCCTCTCACGGCTTTGATATAATCCCAGCCTGGGATGTAATCAAAGGAAAAACTTCAGTCGGAGGAGATAGAAAATGCGTGGTAACTATAGAAGGATCCGAATTGCCACGTGGAGGTGGAGGAGCACGCTGTATGACAATGCCTCTGGTTCGCGAATAAAACATGCCCTTTTCATATCCTCTGCACTGGATATGAAAAGGGCACGGGTTTAAGCTGAACTATACTATATTACTTTATAACCGTACATTGGACTCCACTTTTATAAAAAAGTTTAATCCCAATAGCGATTTTTTAGAAACTTTATATCCGAAAATTGCACATTCCTGGTAAAGTTGTGATATACTGGTTTCTCAACAATCACCACGGCATCCTCAGGAATATATAGGGCAACTTCCCTATCAATGATTTTCAAAGAGTGCTCCCTATCTACCAGCATAGGGTAGAGTGTCAGAACATTGTCCTTATAATCATAAAATTTGTTGGTATCAGCACCTTGCCATTCCTCCACAGATAGTGTTCTGGTAAACACTTCACAATCAGCCTTTATCCTGTATTCTCCATTTGTATGACGTACCAATTGGAATTCTGGGTATGTTACCACTGACTTCAACTCTTTTGATGGATCATAATAGAACAAATCATACTCATCCTTGTCTGCATTGACAAATATCTGCAGGTCACCTTCATATTTCTCCACATTGGCATATCTGATATATACGGTATCTGTCGGAGCCGATATATATTCTACATCATTATGTGTATCCCAATCCCAATAATCGTAAGAAGCACTTATAAGACAAGCCGACAACGCTACGCAAGAGAAAAACCACACTACGAAGTTTACAAGCCCAGGTTTCCACTTTGGAGCTTTAAATCCGAAAAGGAGCATGATACCGCCATAAAGCATTCCCACAAAAGGGAGAAGAATTGCTAGTGTCATCAGAATATTGATAACTACATTCATCCCCGATGATACGCCTGACAAGATGGAGAAAAAGTCAAAAACAGCTATAATACCAAATGCCATAAATGCCATTATCCCCAATCCCAGAAAGCCCATAATCAGAAGTCCGCTTCCCACCAGAATATAAAGTACTTTCTTGAATGTCTGGCCCAAATCACTGTTTACCACTTCATTCACCCCTTCTGTTACCTTTTTCTCAATATATCCCACAGAGGTACCCTCGCCTCTCATCCTGCATTTCTCTTCAACAGTCTTTGCACCTGGGATGATAGCCCACAATGCAAAATACAATAATATGAACAGCCCCAGACCAGAGCCCTCACTTGCAAAAGCAGACACTATGGCAAATACAAAAGTTATAATCCTTACGGCCGACGCATCTAATCCGAAATATCGGCCAATACCGGAACATACACCTCCCAACTTCTTGTTTTCAAGATCTCTAAAGAGTTTCTTCCTAGGAGTCTCATCACCATTGACACATGCTGTATCAGCCTCAGATTCTATCTCTTCCGGCTTGCCCAAAATGGACATTATTTTCTTCACTACTTCTGATGTAACCACTTTCTGAGAATATCCATTCTCTATCAAAAGTTCTGCGATCCTCTCCTCTATCCCCTCTACAATTTCGGCTCCACCCTCTTTTGAACCGTAATGGAGTTCCAAAGAATCAAGATATCCTTTAAGCTCTTCATGAGCGGACTCCTCCAGTGTAAAGGCGATATTTCCTATGCTTACTTTAACTACTTTTTTCATTTTCTGATCAAATTGATTGTTTCTACCATCTCATTCCACACCATATCCATCTCTGCCAACTGGGCTCTCCCTTTCTCCGTAATTGAATAATATTTACGGGGCGGACCCTGAGTGGACTCCTCCCAACGGTATGTAAGTAGCCCCTGATTTTTCTGACGGATCAGCAAAGGATATAGGGTACCCTCCACAACTATCATTCTGGCCTCCTTCAACTCTGTAATTATGGAAGATGCATACGAATCTTTTTTATTAAGTATACCCAATATGCAATACTCCAGAATACCTTTCCGCATCTGAGACTTTACATTATCTGAATTATTGATTACTTCCATAGTAACCCCTCCTATTTACCTGACCCGGAAAACTTTTTCAGATTCTCGGCCGTAATGGGCAATCCCCTCATCTCACACTTATCAGAAGCACTCTTGGCTACAGGGGCCACAATCCAGAAAATTACATAAATCCAAAATCCCAATGATCCGCATATAAGAGCCACCAAGAATATAATTCTGATTAAGGTGACATCGATATCCATATATGCAGCCAATCCACTGCATACTCCGCCGATGGTTTTTGAATCTGGATCTCTAAAGAATTTTTTTGTTGTTCTCATGGTATTGATATTTTCGTTTGACATAAAATCCTTGTCTGCATCTGTGCCATCAGGCATACCCAATTGGGCTATTACCTTATTTACTATGGCAATATTGACCACCTCCTGTCTGGCGCCGAGAAACTCGGTAAAAAGCTCTGCTATACGGATCTCAACCTCCTCAATAACCTCATTTGTCTGCAGTCCCATTTTTACCTTTTCCTTGAATCGCTCTATATAAGCATCCAATCTCTGGTAGGCATCTTCGTCAATAACGAATGTTCTGCCTCCGATGCCCACATTTATCACTTTTTTCATCGTTATTTAAGTATTAGTTATTTTGTACTGCAAATATATATAAAAAATTTAGTACCTTGTATCACAAAGTACTAAATATTTTAAAACAATATTGCAACAAAAAAGCCCGTCACTTAAGTAACGGGCTCTAATTCACAACCTTAGTATATTAGTTGACAGGAGTTTCTGTATTGCCTTGAGGTAGCACTGGGAACTCAGGTGCACCTTCTGCAGGCATTGTTTGCTCCATTTTCTCAATAATAGCATCTGATGACTCACCCTTTCCTGATGAAATGAAAGCTGTGATCAGGATACAAAGTGCGATTAGGATACCTGCAAGAGTCCAAGTTGCTTTCTCCAAAAAGTCTGCTGTCTGACGAACGCCAAAAGTCTGGTTGCCTGAAGCAAAGTTTGCTGCCAATCCGCCACCTTTGGAATTTTGAACCAAAACAACGATAGTCAGTAGGATACTAACGATTATAATAAGGATTGAAATTGCTGTGTACATATCTATAACTGTTTCTTTATTTCTTCTTTAAGGGTTGCAAAGTAAGTACTTTTTTCTGGATATAACAAAATAAGTTTATCATAAACCTGCAAGGCACGCTTAAAACACCCTTGTGCAACATATATTCTGGCCAGAGTCTCCGTACAATATTCATCATCAGAAAATTGGTCATTTGACTTGTCCACCTGGACCTTTACCTCCTGACCGGAAGCCGCTGTCCCCTTGATTGTGTCGAAAATATCGTCTCCTGACCCCTTCACTTCCTGATAGTCCTTCAGCCCGAAGTAATCTCCCCCCACAACAAAGAACTCCCGCTGCTTCACTTGCCCGACAGCGATTGCACTCTGCTCCTGCTCTCCACCGGTCTCTTTCTTTGCTTCTCTGGAACTTGACAACAGCTCTTTTTTTGTATTCCTAACAACAGGTTCAGTGGAATACATGTACGGCGCTATCCTCCTGACCACATCTGAAGAATATTCTCCACCCTTGGTACCCACATGGTCATAGAGTTCCTTATACCCTATAGCAAACCATGGATATTTCCTTAAAATACCCTCAAGTTCCTCCAGAGAAGGTGATGTCCTACCAATTTGCCACTGTTGCATTGAATATGTCCTCTACTAAAATTTCTATGATATCGTCACATAACTGAGCCTCCACAGCATCAAACGACTGCATGGAATCGTAATCCGCATATGCAGAAAAACTCTTTTCAAAATCCTCTTCAGGGTGCAGTCTGTTTGAATATGTCAACTTCAAGGTAACCGACAACCTGTTTTGGGATGCTACCTCATCGGCTGTCACCGCTATAGGCTTTGTATCATAATTGGTAATTACTCCATACACCACAATATCACCCCCCTCTTCAAGCATCTCCAGTGGAGTCAGCTTCCTGTATTTGTCAATCAAGGCTTCCGAAAGCGTATTGGCCAGAGATGGATTTATCCTGAGAGCCTTGTTTTCAAAATACTCTACAGTAAAAGTTTTTACATCTGGCTGGATAGATGTTCCGGAAAAGCTGTACTGTATCCTGCACCCCATTACTAACGGGAGCAATACCGTCACTATCACAATTATGGCAAATCTAGTGCTCTTCATCTCTACTTTCTGGTTTTATTCAAATCATTGAGTCTTCTGTACAGAGTCCTTTCAGATATGCCCAACTCCTCTGCGGCAGCTTTCCTGTTGTTGTGGTGCTTTTCCAGTGCTTTGATTATAAGTTCAGTATTGGCATCATGTATGGACAGGCTCCTTGGCATTTCCACATCCACTTTCTCTTCCACCTCCTCAGACACAGCATCAGTGATACTATAATCCAACTGTTTCCCTATATGAACCGGAAGATTTTGAATTGGTGCAGGGAGTGTTTGGGGGATGGTGGTCATATCCACTGGAGGAGCATCTCCCCCCACATTACCTGAAATTACCGCAGCCTTCAGGGAATCCAACTCCTGCCTCATCTGATTCATCTGGAGGAGAATCTTGAAAATAAGATCCCTGTCTGTATAGCTCTCACCTCCGATATTATGGCTCTCCCCTGCCAGAACCGGCAGAATATCGGGACCCTCCGCAGGCAGATACGCCTTAAGTATCTCGGCGGTAATATGCCTGTCCTTCTCCAATACCGAAATCTGCTCTGCAACATTTTTCAGCTGACGCACATTCCCGGTCCATCTATAGGATTCCAGAAGCGCCTGTGCCTCGGAATCCAGCTTCACCGCCGGCATAGCGTATTTGTCCGCTATATCAAGAGCAAATTTCTTGAAAAGGAGATGAATATCTTTTTTACGCTCACGCAACGGGGGTATATAGATTGGAACAGCATTTAGTCTATAATATAGATCCTCCCTGAATTTGCCCGTGTTGATGGCATGCATAAAGTTTATATTGGAGGCAGCTATCACCCTTACATCTGTTTTGAGTATTTTTGAAGAACCTACCCTCAGGAACTCACCTGTCTCCAATACCCTAAGGAGCTTCACTTGTGTGGAAAGTGGCAGTTCGCCCACCTCATCCAGAAATATCGTCCCCCCATTCGCCTCTTCAAAATAACCTTTTCTTGTCTCATTTGCTCCGGTAAAAGAACCCTTCTCATGTCCAAAAAGTTCAGATTCCAGAATTCCTCCATGGATAGCTCCACAGTTTATCGCCACATAATTTTTATGTTTCCTGGGACTCAAAGAATGGATAATTTTAGGTATAACCTCCTTACCAACACCACTCTCACCTGTGATCAATACAGAAAGGTCTGTACCTGCAATCTGAATGGCCGTATTCAGTGCAGCCTCCAGACGGGCATCATGACCAATGATTCCAAACCTATTTTTTATATCGTTTATATCCATAATCCGCAAAGTTAAAAATTTTTCTAAATTTGTATTATGAGAACACTTGCAATTATTCCATCAAGATACGGATCATCCCGTTTCCCCGGCAAACCACTTGCCGATATATGCGGCAAAAGCATGGTAAGACGGGTATATGAACAAGCAAAAAAAGCATTTGAGGATGTATGTGTTGCCACCGATGACGAAAGAATTGTCTCTGAGGTGGAGAGTTTTGGCGGAGTAGCCATAATGACATCAAACACACATCAGAGCGGAACCGACCGCTGCTATGAGGCCTACACAAAATATACCGCTCTGCACCCGGACAGGGAGATAGATGTAGTGATGAACATCCAGGGAGATGAACCCCTGATAGACCCTCAGCAGTTGAAGTCACTGGAGAAAGCCTTTGAAGATGACCCTGAAGTATATTTGGCTACTATGGCCAAAAGAATTTCCACATCCCAGGAGCTGTTCAACCCTAATTCACCCAAGGTGATCTTCGACTTTGACAGCTACGCCCTTTACTTCAGCAGAAGCACTATCCCGTATCTGAGGGATGTCCCAGAAGAAATCTGGCACACCAAACATTCTTATTACAAGCATATTGGGCTATATGCATACACCCCAGGAATTCTACATGACATATGTGAGATGGAGAGGTCTCCACTTGAACAGGCTGAGAGTCTCGAGCAGCTCAGATGGCTTGAAAATGGATTAAAAATCAAAGTCATAGAGACTTCTAGCACGACCTTTGCAGTAGATACCCCGGAAGATTTGGAAAAAATTATTATTTACATTGAAAAATATTTATAACTTTGCAGTTAGTCTACGCGTGTAGGCTCAAATAGAATAACAAATTAAGTATTAATACAATAAATTGAATTCAAAATGAAAATTTTAAAAAGACTATCGTCTCTAGCCCTTGCTGCTTTGGTTATCACATCTTGCGGTAACCCTTCAAAAATGGCTGAGAAAGCAGAGCTTATCTCTGTAAATTGTGATCCTCAAGTTCTTGAGGTTGTAGCTGACAAAGTGGACGCTCAGGTTTCAGTAGTTATTCCTGCTGACTACTTCCACCCAAAAGCAATCGTTGAGGTTACCCCTGTAATCGTTTACGAAGGTGGCGAAAGTGCTCTTGAGCCTGTTATGCTTCAAGGTGAAGATGTAACTATGAACTACACCGTTATCCCAGAGGCTGGTACCACTATCACCAAAGATCTTTCATTTGATTACAAACCAGGTATGGAGAAATCTCATCTTGAGTTGAGAATGAATGTTATCTACAAAGATAAGACTACCCCTTATCCATCTCCTTATAAAGTAGCTGACGGTGCCAACACCACTTACAAACTTGTAAAAACAGAAGGCACCCTTGCATATGCTCCAGATGCTTACCAGGCTATCATCCCTGAGACTGGCGAGGCTCAAATCCTTTACCTTATCAACAGCTCGACTGTTCGTCCTGCACAGCTTAAATCTGACGAGGTTAAAGCTTTCCAGGAGTTCCTGAAGAATGTAAAAGCTGACGAGAGAAGAGAGATCGTTGGTACTGACATTATCGCTTACGCTTCTCCAGATGGAAAAGAGGACCTTAACAACAAACTTTCAGGCAAACGTGCTGAGTCTGCTACCAAAGCTTTCAACTCTAAGATCAACGACAAGAAAGTAGGTATTGAGACTGCTGTTAACAGCGTTTCTATCTCTGAGGACTGGGACGGTTTCAAAGAGTTGGTTAAAAACTCAAACATCTCTGACAAAGAGCTTATCCTTCGCGTTCTTGAAATGTACAGCGATCCTATCGTTCGTGAGAGAGAGATCAAAAACATGTCACAGGTATTCACTATCCTTGCTAAAGAGATCCTTCCTCAGCTACGTCGCGCTAGATTCATCGCTAACATTGAGTTCAAAAACTACACCGACGAAGAGCTAGTTGCTCTAGTTAACGATAACATTGAGATCCTTGACGAAGAGGCACTTCTTCACGCTGCTACTCTAGTTAAAGAGAACGATACCAAAGTTAAAGTTTACACTCAGGCTGCTAACAAATTCAACAGCGACCGCGCTAATGTTAACCTAGCTGTTACCCTTGTTAAAATGGGTAAAGATGCTGATGCTTCTAACGCTCTTGCTAAAGTAGCAAACAAAGATGCTTACTACTACAACACAGTTGGTGTTATTGCTCTTCGCAAAGGTGACAACCAAGCTGCTGTAGCTGCATTCAACCAATCAAACATCAAAGAAGCTAAATACAACCTTGCAGTTGTTGATGTTATTAACGGTAAATACGCTGAGGCTAAGGCTAAACTTGCTGGTTCTAAGAGCTACAACGAGGCTCTTGTTTGCATCCTTACCAATGACCTTGCAGGTGCTGAGGCTATCGTAGGTAACGCTAAATGCCAATGCAAATCTTATCTTAAAGCTATCGTAGCTGCTCGTCAGGGTAAAGTTGACGCTGCTAAAGCTGCTCTTGAAGTTGCCAAGAAAGATGAGAAACTTGCTAAACGTGCTGAGAAAGACATCGAGTTTGCAAAGGTTAAATAATCTGTAATACTCCTGTCAATCACATATGACAATCGCCTGGCTAAACAGCCAGGCGATTTGTTTTGTACTTACGCCATCACACTTTCCTACTCCTCCGGCAAGATATCTCTCCAGCATCCTGCAACCTGACTGCATAGTCCTAATATCACGACATCGCTACCGCTGCATACCTTCGCAATGCCTACACTACAACTCATCACCTCGCCGCCTTATCGCCCTCTAAATACCGTCATGCAAGAATTCCTCCTAAAAGTTGTGCGACGGTCTGCATTTTGTTGGAAATAGCGCTGTGTTATCCACACACTATCGGGTTTTTGGCTAAATAGTGGTGTGACGATATCGGATGACGGGTGCACGCATAAGATCTGCATCCGTATAGGAATAGAAACAAAAAAATTAGGGCGATCTGGATAGACCGCCCTAAAATTGATTTATGATTTAAGCAGGTACTTATTTAACCTCTTCAATCTTGTCAGCGATAACGTTAAGGAATTTTGGAACATCCTTGCTTGCACTTACCTGGTACAGGTAACCGGTTACTTTAACCTGTTTGCCATTAAGTGCTGTAGCTACCTCCTGTTTAACTGAAGTAGAAAGTTTAAGAGAACCTTGACCGTTACAACCTTCAGGGAAGATAACATTGATATAATTACCATCGATCTTAAGTTGACCTGTATAGGTTACATACTCAATAGGAAGAAGGTGTTCTTTTGTCTTGTTGGTACCGGTAAGCTTAGTGATAAGTGCATTAATCTTCTCGGTATCGTACTCAACTGCTGTAGGAAGTTTCCAAGCTTTGTCATAACCATTTTTCTCAACAAGATCAGGTTTCTGGATCTGAGCTGCCCAGTTGTAAAGGCTTGGTGCACCAAGAACTTTTACATTGTCAGCAGTTCTTGCAGATTTTGTATAATCTGACTGATAGATAAGGATGCTTGCTGTGCCATCAGAAACGATGAAACCATAGTCTTTAGCAACAGACATTACCTGACCGTAGATGTGTGTATACTCTTGGCCGAAGCAATCTTTGATAGCTACTTTCTCAGGCTCATTTGAATTCTGGGTAAGAGCAACAGCGACAGCTGACTCAGATTTGCCATTGTTGGATGCAATGCTTACAGAACCGGTACGTTTAACAACTGAAGACATATTGTCAAGGTATGCAAACTTAACAAGAACTGTGTCACATGGGTTAGGTTCAATCTTGGTAGCCTCACCTTTAATATAATCCATGCTTAGAAGTGAAACCCACTCAGCAGTCTCATCAGGGATGTTTACCAAAACACCATTGCCTTTGTAAGCAGCTTTTACAGTGAATTCACCACCCTCTTTGTCAAGAGTCTTAGATGTAGCATCAAGTTTGATAAGTGATTTGGTGATGCTCAGTACAGTCACATCAACTAGCTCGATAGTAGTACCGTAGGTAGTTTTAGGACCCTGTACCTCTACTACGTCACCCACTTCTATACCAAGGCTCAAGAAGTTCTTGGTACCACCGTTTTTATCAAGTGTACCATAGATGTAAACTTCACCAGTCTCGTCTTTAAGATACCAGTTACCATATTGGGTATTGGCGATGCTTGTACATACACCTTTAACTTTGTATGATTTTCCATCAGGGCCAGCGATAATGTCTGCACAAGTAGCAGGAGCCACCTCTTTGGTACCCTGCATAACTTTTACAAACTGGGTATTTTTACCGGCGGTGATGGTCAACTCTACGTCACGGCCATCTTGTGCTGCTGTAGCTGAGAATGAAACAGAAGTTTCACCTGCATTGCCGCTCTTTGGAGATACCTCAAGCCACTCAGGAATTTTAGTCTCATCAAAAGACCATGCCTCAGTAGCAGTGATTTTAATAGTAGTAGCAGTACCGGCCATGTCGATAGCTACGTAAGATTTGTCTAGCTTAATGTTATCAAACGACTCTTTGATACTTGTAGGCTCACAAGAGGTGAAAGCAAGTACGGCAGAGAGTATGATACCAAATATATATCTTAATTTCATAATTATCTGAATTTTATTAGTTAAACATATACTTAATACCTACAGAAGCATACCAGCATTGACCCACTGAGTGAGAAGGAACAAATGTTTGGGTGCCACCATGAACAGCTGAAGGGGTAGAGAATGTAGGATAACCCTGAGCATCCACTTTTTCAAATTTAAGGATACGACCCTCAGCAAGGACTGGATCCATATATTTGCTTACGCCCCAGCTTGAGTTGAACAGGTTAAGGACGTTCTTAAGATCCAAGCTTAGCTGAAGAATATTGGTGTTGTTACCAGCTTTTACTTTGAAGTCGTGTTTGTAGCTGAAATCTATTCTGTGTACCCAAGGAGAGTAAACACTGTAAGCCTCAGCATACTGGCCTCTGTGGCTGCTCAAGTATTTGTCATTGTTGACGAAAGCAAGGAAGTTTTCCTGGTCTTTTGGAGAAGCAAAACGGAACTCTTTGTTTGCTATCTCCTCATCAGTAGGGATATAAAGAGCGTCGTAGTTGTAACCGTCACCATTCATATCGTTTGCAAGCATATAAGAGTAGTTGTAACCACCTCTCCATGCTTCATAAACGATGCTGTAGTGGTTGCCACATTTGTCATCGTGGTTAAGAGATGCGATAACACGGTCTGGAGTCACATATTGTGAGTTGTGAAGCTCGATGTTGTTAGGACCTTTTGAGGTAGGCACATAAGTAAATGCTGACTCAGCAGCAGAACCAGGCATACCGGTGATCTCTTTAGATACTGTATGAGTGTAAGCAGCCATGAAGCTCAAACCCTCAACAGGACGTACATTGAAGCTTACGTTAGCTGAGTAACCATAACCCTGGCTTGTATTTTCAAGAACGAATGCTTTAGTGCCTGTTCTGAATTCAGATGGATACATAGGACGGTTGTCAGCACCGTTAAGTCTTGCAAAACCCTCAACAGGCATCATACTCCAGTCAGAGATAGTCACGCCGTTAATAGTCTTGTTGAAGATACCCTCAGCAGAGAATGACATAGGGAATGAAGTAGGGAAAGCGTAGTCAATAGCTACAGAAGTTTTCCATACCTGTGGCATTTTGAAGTTAGGATCCACAGCAGAGATAGATGAAGGAACTGCACCTTCGTCAGGGTTGATAGTCTTAGGATAACCCATTGCGTGAAGCTTGTTCAACAGTGCATTGATAGTAGCTTTACCATTCTCTGTTACTAGACCGCCAGTGAAGTGATCTGCCATTGTGCCAAGACCCAATTTCTTAAGGTTGCTGTCATTCAGCTGAGCCTGGTACTGAACCATACCTGAGTTGGTAGGCATGTTGGTAAAGAATACAAGAGGAAGACGACCTGAGAACAAACCTGTACCACCACGTACTTTAAGGCTGTTGTCACCAAGAACGTCCCAAGAGAAACCTACTCTTGGAGAGATAGTCAAGTTAGCTGTAGGCCATTTGCCTGTATCGATGTTACGCTCGTTGCCGTCTTTGTCATAATATTTGAGGGCAAGGATAGCGTTGTTGGTCATAAGGTCACCATTGTCGAAGAACAGACCATCAAAACGGATACCTGCAGTAAGTTTGAATTTGTCTGTAGCATTCCACTCATCCTGTAGGTAAAGACCAGCTTTGTGGAACTGTACGCGAGCTGCTGGGTTAGCCTCGACAACACCATCCTCATCAGCATAACCATAAGTCAAACATACTACCTCAGGAGCTGCACCATTGATGAAGTCATCAACGCTTGCATAACGGTAATAACCTGTACCATTTCTCATATAAGCGTTGTCAGCCATTTGGTATTCGTAGTTAAGACCAGCTGTAAGCTTGTGGTTACCAGCATATAGGGTCATATCGTCCTTGATGCTCACGTGGGTGTTGTGAACAGCGTTGTTCCAAGTAAACAACTCATAACCAAGAGCCATATAGTTAGTGGTAGTACCTGTACCATCAAGGATGTCGATGAATGGGAACTCTTCTGAGTTTGTACCACGAACGTCGTCAAGTTTTGAGAATGTAGCAAGGAACTGGTTTGAAAGGTTGTCTGTCAAACGGCTGTTCAAATCCAATGAAACAGAGTGAACAAGGTTGTTCATTGAGTACATTGCGTTTGCGAAAGCCATTGAATACAATGAAGTACGTGCATAAGCAGAACGTGTACCACCGTCCATAGATGATGCGTTAGGACCATTCCAACCTGTATTGTTGGTGTAGTTGTAACGTAGAGCAAGTTTGTGGTCGTTGTTGATGTTCCAGTCAAGTCTTGCAAGAAGTTTTACATTTGACTCGTCAGCTGGGAAATCAGTATAAGAACCTGTGTCATAACCATATTTTGAAAGCACGTGCTCCTTAACTCTCTCCATATCCGCTACAGTAGTGTAAGAGATATATTTGTTGGCATCAGGAGTAACACTTTCGTTAGCTCTTGCTCTCCAGGTAACTGCTACTGAAGGAGATTGAGAGTACTCAGCATTCACGAAGAAGAACAATTTGTTTTTGATGATAGGACCACCAAGAGTCATACCATAAGTGGTATTTCTGTCAGTATCACGGGCACCTGGGATCTGCTCACCATATACTGTATCACCACGCATGTTCTCGTTTTTGTGGTAAACGTAAGCCGAACCTTTGAAGGTGTTGGTACCAGATTTGGTAATAGCGTTCACACCACCACCGATGAAGTTGGTCTGACGTACGTCATAAGGAGAGATCACCACTTGAAGCTCCTCGATAGCATCGATAGAGATAGGGTTGCCACCACCAGGAAGACCTTCGCTTAGACCGAAGTTGTTGTTGAAGTTAGCACCATCCACAGTGAAGTTGGCTGTACGGCCGTCAGAACCTGCGAAACTCATACCGTTACCACCGTAAGGTGAAAGTCTGGTAACATCAGTAATGCTTCTGCTTACTGTTGGAAGCGCAGTAATCTGTTTGCTTGAGATGTTTACAGAAGAACCTGTTTTCTCAGCGGCAAATTTAGATGTAGCTGTAGTGATTACTGATGCTGCGCTAAGCATTTCTGCATCATCTTTCAATTCAGCATTGATACTTGTAACCTCTGCGAGCTGAAGAGTTACTTCTGTAAAAGTAAGAGTTTGATAACCTATACAAGAGATCTCTACCTTGTAAGGACCTCCGGCACGCATACCTTGGATAGCATAACGACCGTCAGTGTTAGCGCTGACACCGTAAACTGTTCCTGATGGCTCGTGTGTTGCTACTACTGTAGCACCGATCACAGCTTCACCATTAACATCCACGATGCGACCACTAAGAGCAGAGGTAGTCACCTGTGCAAAGGCAACTGCACTCACGAACATTGTCGCAAAAGCGATCAATAGACACTTAATAGATTGTTTCATAGTGTGTTAAAAAATATTGTTAAAAATTTATTGGAGCCGAAAATATAAGGGCACTTTTTCACGGCGCGAATATAGTAAAATAATCGGACTCTCAAGACACCTTAATCAAAAAATCTCGAACCATATCCAAGTATCTATCATCACCATTCATAGAGAGATACTCCTCCTGGCCCCCCTCCAGTATCTCACCTTTTTCCACAAGCAAAAATTCCATTATGTACCTTTTCGGGGGCTTGCCGGAGGCAGTGCTCACCTTGCACAATCTCCCCAGAGCGAGCCTCACCTTTTCCTCCCTGCCGATATGGTACAACTCTGCATTCCGAATAAATGCCTCACCTTCATCCCTGGGGAGTATCACCACCATCCTTCCACCCACTTTCAAGAGTCTGAAAGCAGATGCAATAAGATCTGTATGTGGCAATGAATCAGCATGTCTGGTATTGCTCCTGCGCAATGATGGCGCCTTCAATGAATCTACAAAATACGGTGGATTTGAGACAATAAGATCATATTTGTCCTCCGGGACAAAATCCTGCAGGGGGGTGTGCATTACTCTGAGGGCCCCGCACCATGGGGAGATGGCAAAATTGTGGGCAGCCTCCTCTACAGAGGGGAGATCAATATCTATTGCATCAATGGAAACATTACTTTGCAAGCAGAGTCGCTGCGCAATCATGAGTGCCACTACCCCTGTACCTGTCCCAACATCCAGAACTCTCTTATCCTCAGGAAACAACGGAACCCAGGCTCCCAGAAGGACACTGTCTGTTCCGAGCCTCATCGCAGAAGCGACGTTCTTTACTTTGAACTGCTTAAATTGAAAGTACTCCATCGACTATCCTGCCGTCAGACATCTCTATCATACGGTCCGACATTTTTGCCAAATCCTTGTCGTGGGTCACTATAATTACTGTAAGACCATACCTGTCGCGAAGATCAAAAAACAAACGGTGAATTTCGCGCTTGGTATTGCTGTCAAGATTGCCGGAAGGCTCATCCGCAAAGAGAACAGCCGGCTTGTTGATAATAGCTCTGGCAATTGCCACCCTCTGCTGCTCACCACCTGAGAGTTCCGAAGGTTTGTGGTCAAAACGCTCAGAAAGCCCCATGTCTGTGAGGAGTTTTTTGGCCTCTGATCTGGCCACAGATGCAGATGTTCCAGCAATCAATGCAGGAATCATCACATTCTCCAGGGCTGTGAACTCCGGAAGAAGATGATGGAACTGGAATACAAAACCAATCTTCCTGTTTCTGAAATCGGCAAGCTCATCAGAGGAGAGGGAGAAAATATCAACTCCATCAATAGTAACTTTACCTTGCGTAGGGACAGAAAGGGAACCCAAAATCTGAAGCAAAGTAGATTTGCCTGCACCGCTGGCTCCTACAACAGAAATGACCTCCGCACCATCAGCACGGAAGTCTATACCTTTAAGGACCTTCAGCTGGCCAAAGGACTTTTCAATACTCTCTGCTATTATCATTTGGCCTCCTGGTTTTTCACCTTTTCATGGTGCTTCTTGTCTCTCCACATCTTGGTCAATATATCCCTGAAGCCTTTCTCCGCCACAAATATTTTAGCTACCTTCTCCGTGGGGAGAATCTTGTAGAACTCTTCAAGATACATATCAAACAGTTCTGATTCCAATGCAAGATTGCGGGAGTACTCATTGATAAGCTTTTTCATCTGAGGATCTGTATAAGAACCCTTTTCTTCCAGCTCTACAATTGCCGCGATGGAGCGATGGACTTTTCTATAGGCCTCCTGCCTTTCACTCCACCATTTGTTGTATACAGGCCAGAAAACTTGGGCCTCTTCAGCAGAAAGGTCCAATTTCTCTGTAAAGTATGCGACCTTTGTTGCTTCCACTTTTGCTCTGAAAGATTTCTCGTCACCTTTTTTGTGGGACTGTCCTAAAACGGGAAATGCCACAAGCAACGAAACAAGTATTACTATAATTCTATTCATTTTCATGATATTCCTCCATTAAATCTATAAGTTCCTCCTGGGAGATATTTATTTCAATCATCTGGGAGAGCTCGTCATCCAATTCAAACTTCTCTTCCAAAGGATCACCTGTAACATCTATTTCATCGTAAAGGTAATCAATAAAATCGTGTTTGATATATCCTCCCTCTATTAAAATGGCAAATTCGTCACCTTCAGAATCGAAATCACCATATGTCATGGTTCTGGTCAGAGACATGACACCATAGCCCACACCAAAGATAAAGCCAAATGACACGAACAGGGCAAAAGCTACCTTAAACGAGTTCCATAAAGGATTGCCCACTTTCTCCCGATGCGATGAAATACTCTCCCTCACACTCTCTTCGACTGTAGAGAAGTATCCATCAGGGACAGAAAATGGTCGGTTCTTGTTCTTTATCTCATCCAACATATTCATAACCTTTAGACTATAATTTTTTCAAAAAGTTAAAACTGCCTCTTCAAATTTGCCTTTATTTTATTGTAAGCGTGATGATATGAGGCCTTCAGAGAGCCCTCTGATCCACCCAGAATCTCCACCATATCCTCATATTTCATCTCGTCAAAATAACGCATGGTAAAGACAGTTCTCTGTTTTGGCGGAAGCTTGCGTATCTCCTTGAATAAAGCTATCTGTACTTGGTCGCCTGAGAAATACTCATCTGCCATAAGGGTACTCCCAACTCGGGCAGATTCGTCTGAAAGCGAAAGGAGGCTCCTGACCCTCTCTCTCTTTAGATATGTAAGAGTCTCATTTGTCGCTATTTTGTACAACCAAGTAAAAAGCTTGGAGTCTCCCCTGAAATCGGGAAGATATCTCCAAGCTTTAACAAGTGTATTCTGAAGCAGATCATTGGTCTGCTCGTGATCCAATACCAATTGTCTGATGTACCAGTACAGACGTTCTGAATATTTACGGACAAGGAGATTGAAAGCGTACTCCTCTTTTCCCCCTTCGTTGTAAATATCTAGAATGTCCTGATCATCAAACATTATTTCCTCTCAATAACCTTTTTGACTGCTTTTACAATGCTCTCTGCATCCAAGCCATAGAGTTTCATCAGCTCCGAAGGTGTACCGCTCTGCCCGAACTGGTCATCCACTGATACAAACTCCAGTGGAGCAGGGCAATTTCTGGCCAACACTCCTGAAACAAGTTCACCCAGACCACCTGCAATAAGATGCTCCTCTGCGCAAACAGCAGCCCCTGTTTTCTTCACTGATTCTATGACTGCTTTTTCATCCAAAGGTTTAATGGTGTGGATATTGATGAGTTCTACAGAAATACCCTCTGCTTCAAGAGTCTCTGCTGCCTGAATGGCTTCCCAAACCAAATGGCCGGTAGCAAATATGGTAACATCCTTACCTTCAATAAGCTTAAGAGCTTTGCCGATTTCAAATTTCTGATCAACAGGGGTAAAGTTAGGAACTGATGGGCGACCGAAACGGAGATACACAGGACCATTATACTCTGCTACTGCAATAGTGGCAGCTTTGGTCTGATTGTAGTCACAAGGGTTGATTACTGTCATCCCTGGCAACATCCTCATAAGGCCGAGATCCTCCATTGTCTGGTGGGTAGCACCATCTTCTCCAAGTGTAATACCTGCATGTGATGCACAGATCTTCACATTTGTATTGCCATAGGCAACAGACTGACGGATCTGATCATAAACACGTGCTGTGATAAAATTGGCAAATGAGCCTACAAAAGGGATCTTTCCACTCAAAGCCAGACCTGCACCAACGCCTACCATGTTTGCCTCAGCGATACCTCCCTGATAGAATCTATCCGGGTTCTCCTTGGCGAACTGGTCCATCTTCAACGAACCTGTCAAATCTGCACATAGTGCCACTACATTGGGATTTATCCTCCCTAATTCTGCGAGACCTGCTCCAAATCCTGAGCGGGTATCCTTATTGCCACTGTTTTCGAATTTCATATCGGGTTTGTTCTTTTAAAATACAGAGAAAAATATACCTAAGTTAAAATAAAGGTTCTGAGCCTTGTTGGTAGCCCAGTTGTAGCCGGCAACCACATTTGCACCCCATGGTGAACGTTTGCCGAACGGGATATACATCCCCACCTCAGGACTCATAAGGAAGCCCCATGATGAGTCGGAGAACTGATACTCCTGAATTTGGGTGTACTCAATATAACTTGTCGCACCCAAGCCTGCTGAAGCGTACACCTTGACAAAACTGTCAGGATTGAAGAGGTATTTGAACTGCGCCTTGATAGGGATAGTCTGGGTTGTTTTGTACAGAGCTGCATAAATGGCGCAATTCTCTCCAATGTTATATATGTCTGCAGGGATGTTTCTCTGGTTATAACTCCACGAGAAATCTGCCCCTACAGCAATATTGCCGGTCAGGAAGAGGCCAAAATTGAAATTGGCACCATTAAACCCCATGTTCGGAATAAATTCTGCAGATTTGCCAAGTGGCAGGGATGTCTGCCAGTTGAATGAATAAACCTGCGTATATCGGTGGTATGATTGTGCAAAAGTTGTCGCTGCCACCAATAGAGCTGCCGCTAAAGTAATAATCCTTTTCATAATCTCTTTATTTATTGGTGTTGGCAGGAGGCATCATCTCAAAACATTGATGGATAGCTTGTGATCTCTCCTGAGAAGTATGGGTTGAATTCAGGATGCTTCTTACAAGTCCGTGCCATACAATTGGAGGATTTGCCCCTTCTTTATAGTTTTTAAGATCTACCATATCCATGGTCAGGCTGCCTGTTGAGTAAGAGGAAACCATCGGATACATAGGATATGGGTAATAAGGATAGAATCCACCGGGATAGTAACCGCCCGGATAATAGGGATCATATGGAAAATATGGGTAAAACCAGTCATAGTAGTACCAGTAATCCCATCCCCACCAGTATCCCGGATAGATAGTAGTGGTAGTGGATACAATATATGCCAAATCTATGATAAGATCCGGCTTGGAGTCCGGACTCGCCACATAGGGTGTATAACCGAGGGCGTTCATCTCCTGCGCCACCGCAGATTTCACTTCGTCAGAAAGACTATTTTTCTTACGAAGATTCTTGTCACCATCCACATATAACAGGGAGTCAGCTACAACATATGTCCTATATTGGGTAAAGTCTGTATTGTCAGCTCTGTATGCTACAGAAACAAACTGATCCACAGTCTCCCTATAGTCGTCATTGAAGAACGAACAGCTCCCGACCAACAGTGTTGTGACAAATAAAAGTAAAATTCTCTTTTTCATTTTTAATTAATTTAAAAATCTCCCAAGGTCTCCTCGAGCTGAGCCAAACCCTTTTCGCAAAGTTCTGGAGATGGAGCCTTTCCGTGCCACTCGCATGTACCGGCCATAAAGTCCACTCCGTGGCCCATCTCTGTCTTGAACAGAATCATTACAGGTTTGCCTTTGCCAGATTCTCCTTGAGCAGATTTGAATGCATTTTCGATAGAGCCAAAATCGTGCCCGTCTGCCACGATTACTGTCCAACCGAATTTTTCCCACTTGCCCTGGAGATCACCCAGAGACATTACAGAGTCTACTGTGCCGTCAATCTGCTGACCATTCCAGTCTGTCATGGCGATAATATTGTCCACCTTGTGCTGCGCACCAAACATAGCTGCTTCCCATACCTGACCTTCCTGGCTTTCACCATCACCCAATAGGGTATAAACAAAGTGAGGATCCTTATTTGCTTTCTTGGCCAAAGCCGCACCCAAAGCCACAGAGAGGCCTTGTCCCAGAGATCCGGCTGCCTCGTAGATACCGGGCATCCCTTTTCTTACTGAAGGGTGTCCCTGGAGACGGCTGCCGCATTTTCTGAAAGAAGCCAATTCACTAACAGGAAAATAGCCTGTTCTAGCCATTACGCTATAAAGTACAGGTGTCATGTGACCTGCAGAGAGAAAGAACATATCATTATCCTTACCGTCACGGGTCCATTTCTCTGGAGAGTGTTTCATCACCTTGAAAAACAAGGCAGTAAGAATATCTGTACTACTCATCGAACCACCAGGGTGGCCAGATTTTGCAAGTGTAACCATTCGTAGGATATCTCTCCTTACCTGGGTAGAGATCTTTGAAAGTTGATTAGTATCGCACATAACGCTAAAATTGTTTCATTATTGAATATTATGCTAAGTTACTACGAATTTGAGAAAAAACAAATTACAATGTATATTTGCACCCATAAATATTCGAGGATGAAGCACATTAGGAACTTTTGCATTATCGCCCATATCGACCATGGGAAAAGCACATTGGCTGACCGCCTTCTGGAGGCCACAAATACCCTTAACGCCAGAGAAATGGAGAATCAGGTCCTGGACTCAATGGACCTTGAAAAGGAGAAGGGTATCACCATCAAGAGCCATGCCATTCAGATGCAGTATAACCGTAATGGTGAAAACTATACACTCAACCTTCTTGACACCCCGGGTCACGTCGACTTCTCTTATGAGGTATCACGAGCCATCGCCTCATGCGAAGGTGCACTGCTGGTAGTGGATGCTACCCAGGGTATTCAAGCACAGACCATCTCCAACCTCTACCTAGCATTGGAGCACGACCTGGAGATCATCCCTATCCTTAACAAGATCGATATGGATGCCGCCATGGTGGATGTGGTCAAGGACCAGATCATTGACCTTATCGGATGTAAGGACGAAGATATCCTTCTGTGCAGCGCCAAAACAGGTATGGGTGTACCGGAGATTCTCGATGCTATAGTAGAGAGGATTCCCGCACCGCAAGGTGACCCTGAGGCTCCTCTTCAAGCACTTATTTTTGACTCAGTATTCAACTCCTTCAGAGGAATCATCGCATATTTCAAAGTGGAGAACGGCGTCATCCGCAAAGGGGACAAAGTCAAGTTCTTCAACACTGGAAAAGAGTATGTGGCAGACGAGGTGGGCTACCTCAGAATGAAACTGTGCCCCACAGATGAGGTAAGCACAGGAAATGTGGGATACATCATCTCCGGCATCAAGACAGCAGTGGAGGTAAAGGTGGGTGACACCATCACTCACGTGGAGAACCCTTGTCTGGAGTCCATCGCCGGCTTCGAGGAGGTAAAACCTATGCTTTTCGCAGGTGTTTACCCTGTTGACACTGATGAATATGAAGACCTGAGAGCTTCTCTGGAGAAGCTGCAGCTCAATGACGCTTCACTCGTGTTCGAGCCCGAGTCATCACTCGCACTGGGATTCGGTTTCCGCTGCGGATTCCTCGGCCTGCTTCACCTGGAGATCATGCAGGAAAGACTCTACAGGGAGTTCGATATGGATGTGATTACCACAGTTCCCAACGTGTCATACAAAGTCTACACTACACAGGGAGAGTGCGTTGATGTCCACAACCCTTCAGGCCTCCCCGCCCCGACACTCATCAAGCAGATTGATGAGCCTTACATCAAGGCACAGATCATCTCCAAGAGCGATTTCTTCGGCCCTATCATGAAACTGTGTCTCGACAAAAGGGGTATCCTCATAAACCAGCACTTCATCACAGCCGACCGCGTGGAACTCACATACGAAATGCCACTTGCCGAGATCGTATTTGACTTCTACGACAAACTGAAGTCTATCTCGAAAGGTTATGCATCCTTTGACTACCATATATGCGGATACAAGAAATCTGACCTTGTCAAACTCGACATACTCCTCAACTCGGAGCCTGTCGATGCTCTGTCATCACTGATCCACAGAGAGAGAGCCTACGATTTCGGCCGCAGGATGTGTGAGAAACTCAAAGAGCTTATCCCCAGACAGCAGTTCGACATCGCCATCCAGGCAGCCATCGGTGCCAAGATTATTGCCCGTGAGACTGTCAAAGCTGTCCGCAAGGATGTGACCGCCAAGTGTTACGGTGGTGATATCACCCGCAAGCGCAAACTCCTTGAGAAACAGAAAAAAGGCAAGAAACGTATGCGCCAGATCGGTAATGTCGAAGTACCACAGTCAGCATTCATGGCGGTGCTCAAACTCGATTAATCACCCTCTGCAGATTGCAGAAAATATAAGCTGCGTCCGAATTTGGCGAAAATCAGACGCAGCACTCGAAAAAAACAATTCCCGCGACCATTTTTCTCAAAATCCGGTCGCGGGAATCTATTTATGTATAAGGTTACTGACTACTATTCGTCACCCTCTTCTTCCTGGTAAGCTTTCAGAAGTTTGTCCTGAACATCAGCTGGTACCTGTGAGTATTCAGCATACTCCATAGTGAAGGTAGCACGGCCTGAAGTCAGAGAGCTGAGGGTAGTCGAGTATTTGTAAAGCTCTGCAAGTGGAACTCTTGCTTTAAGCACCTCGAAACCTTTTACACTGCTCATACCTTCGATCATAGCTCTGCGGTTCTGCAAGTCAGACATTACATCACCCATACAGTCACTTGGAACAAGGATCTCTACATTGTAGATAGGCTCCATAATCTTAGGACCAGCGTTGCGGAACGCCTCTTTGAATGCGTTTCTTGAAGCGAGTTTGAAAGAGATCTCATTTGAGTCTACAGGGTGCATCTTGCCATCGTAAACATACACTCTGATGTCACGTGCATAAGAACCTGTTAGAGGACCCTCTTCCATCTTCTCCATAATACCTTTAAGGATAGCTGGCATAAAGCGTGCATCAATAGCACCACCTACGATACAGTTGTAGTATTCAAGTTTACCACCCCAGTCCATAGTGTATTCCTCTTTACCTTTGATATTGAGAACCATCTCTTTACCGTCAATTTTGAAACGGTTGTTCTGAGGAGCGCCCTCTACGAATGGCTCGATAAGAAGGTGAACTTCACCGAACTGACCGGCACCACCTGACTGTTTTTTGTGACGGTAAGAAGCGGTAGCTACTTTGGTAATGGTCTCTCTATATGAAATTCTTGGAGCGAAAAGATCCACTTCAAGTTTGTAGACATTGTTAAGGTGCCATTTCAAGATATTGATGTGGTGCTCACCCTGACCGCTAAGGATAGTCTGTTTGAGCTCTTTAGCGTAAAGTACCTCGATTGTTGGATCCTCAGCTGCATATTTGTTGAGAGCTTCACCCAATTTCTCCTCATCTTTCTCGTCTTTAGCTTTGATGGCTGTACGGAATTTTGATTGAGGGAATTCGATAGCTTTGAATGCCCAGTCAACTGAAGGTACACAAAGTGTCTGGTTGGTCTTCACAGTCTTAAGTTTTACTGTACAACCAAGATCACCGGCTACCATCTCAGAAACTTTCTCTTTTTTCTTGCCCGCAACTGCGTAGATCTGAGTAATTCTCTCTTTAGAGCCTGTTACAGGGTTTACAAGGTCCATACCCTCAGTAATTTTACCTGACATCACTTTGAAGTAAGAAACCTCACCCAAGTGCTGCTCAACAGATGTTCTGTAGAAGAACAAGGCAGTCTCTTTTGAAGCATCGCAAGGAACCTCAACGCCCTCTGTAGTCACCTCCACATCCTTAACTGGAGAAGGGGTAGCGTTGATAACGAACTCCATAAGACGTTTTACACCGATATCTTTTCTTGCAGATAGACAGAATACAGGCATTACGCTACCTGAAAGGATACCAAGGTTAAGACCCTTGATCATCTCAGGGAAAGTAAGGTCATTTGTTTCAAAATATTTGTCCATCAACTCCTCATCGTTCTGGGCAGCAGCCTCCATAAGTGCAAGTCTGTACTCCTCAGCCTGATCAGCATACTCAGCAGGAATTTCAAGATCCTCACGTGTACCGTTCTCATCTTTGAATCTGTAGAATTTCTGTTTGAGCACATCGACAAAACCGTCAAAACCTGGGCCTACAGCCACTGGGAACTGAACAGGAACCACTTTATTGCCGAAGGTCTGTTTCAATGAATCAATGGTAGTATCCCAACCGGCTTTCTCTGAATCAAGTTGGTTGACACCGATGATAAGAGGCATTTTATATTGCTCTGCATATCTTGCAAAGATCTCGGTACCTACCTCTACGCCTTGAGTAGCGTTAACGATCATGATACCTGCATCTGCCACTTTAAAGCCTGCAACCACGCCACCAATAAAGTCGTCCTGACCCGGAGTATCGATAATATTCAGCTTATTATCCATAAACTCGGTATAAAGAGGTGTCGAATAAATAGAGCGTTGATAAATTTGTTCTACTTCTGTGTTGTCACTTACTGTGTTTTTGGCTTCAATAGTTCCCCTACGATCGATAACTTTACCCTCAAACATCATGGCCTCTGCCAATGTAGTTTTACCAGATTTGGAGCTACCCAATAGGACAACGTTTCTAATGTTGCCGGTTTGGTATGTTTTCATCTTTGGTTTGTTTTAATATTTATAATAAATTTACACTTTTTCAGAATAGTAGTCTACAAAACTAAAAACAATAAATTGAAAAAGCAATAATTTTGCAACCATGTTATCGCCCTTTTATTCAAATTTTATAGAAGCCGGCTGCGATGAAGCAGGACGCGGCCCACTGGCCGGCCCCGTTTTTGCTGCAGCAGTTATCCTTCCCAAGGATTTCCACCACCCTCTGCTGAACGATTCCAAACAGATATCCGAGAAGGTAAGGGAGGAGCTCCGTCCTATAATAGAAAAGGAGGCCCTGGCCTGGGCTGTAACAGCGGTAGAGCCGGAGGAGATAGACAGAATAAATATATTGAAAGCGTCTATAACCGGGATGCAGCGCTCACTGGACAAACTGATCATCAGACCAGAGTTCATAATAGTGGATGGCAACAAATTTGCCCCATATATGTACAAAGGGGAAATAATCCCACACAAATGCATAGTGAAAGGGGATGCAAAATATGCCTCTATCGCGGCAGCATCTATCCTCGCCAAAACATACCGCGACGACTATATGAGGGAAGCGGCCAAGCAATATCCGCAATACGGTTGGGAGAGGAATTTCGGCTACCCCACCAAAGAACACAGAGAGGCCATCATCCGTTTTGGAGAGACCCCTCTGCACCGTAAAAGTTTCCACTGCAAAAATGAAGATCTGACTCTATTTTAGTTCAAACTTCACAAACACAGTGGTTTCAATCTTTATCTTTTCAAATTCAATTTCAGGGACCCTTGCCACCTCATCCTCTGCAAGATTCCCTTTGACCATCATCATCTGCGGCATACCGTAAATGCGGTGATTTTGCTCATTTTCAGAGATATGCATTGCCTTACCTATAGTGTGTCCCACAGCCTCCGCCAGCAATGTGGCGCGTGCCTTGGCACTCTTTACTGCAGCGACCCTCACCTCATCCTTATACTTCTCTATCTGAGAGCACTCCACCTTGTCCACCGACACCTCTGAGATCCCCAGCTGTTCAAGCGCCAGAATCACCTCACCGGCCTGCTGTGCAGAGTGTACTGTCAACTGGTACTCTTTCATAAGCTTGGGATCACTCTTAATGAGAAAATAGTGCTTGAAATTGCTTGCCATATCCTTTACGGCAAGATCCTTCCTGATATCGATACCCATTGCTTGCAGCTTGTTTATCATTTTCTTCTCCACAGAGGCCATCGGGGAATTCTTGTAATCCTTCTCATTGATGGTGATGATCATATGAATCATATCGGGAGCCACTTCCATATGGGCCCTACCTGAAACCTCTATATAATGCCTGGTTAAAAAATCCTGAGCAACAACTCTGGTCGACGCTGCCCCAAAAACCATAAGGGAACAAAACGCCATTAACATTAACTTTTTCATATTCTATTTTTTTGTTTCACCATTACACGGGCAAATAGAGTGCCAAAAAATTTTTCCCTTTTCTGTCTGTTTTATATCTTTGTTCTTGGATAACTTTTTTATAAAACATGGAATACGTTTATTTAGGCATCCTAATTTTTATTTTCGGACTTGCCATCTTCGACCTTATAATCGGAGTCAGCAACGACGCCGTTAACTTTCTCAATTCGGCAGTAGGTGCCAAAACAGCCTCATTCAAAGTGATTCTAGCCCTGGCAGCCATAGGTGTTTTCTTCGGAGCAGCCACATCTAACGGTATGATGGACGTAGCCCGTCACGGCATCTTCCAGCCACAATACTTTACATTTGTAGAGATAATGTGCATACTGATGGCGGTTATGGTTACTGATGTTATCCTGCTGGACACTTTCAACTCATTGGGCATGCCCACCTCCACCACAGTATCACTCGTATTCGAGTTGCTTGGCGGTACAGTGGCCCTCGCAATGATAAAGAGTATCGCTTCAGAAGGGGCCCTTACATTCGGAGAGATGATAAACACCGACAAGGTGCTTACAGTGGTTCTGGGTATTTTCCTGTCTATTGCCATAGCATTCTTCTTCGGTCTGCTCATACAGTGGATAAGCCGTGTCATCTTTACATTCAACTACAAAAGGAACCTTAAGTGGTTTGCCGGCATATTCGGCGGCATTGCTACCACAGCAATAGTATATTTTATGCTCTTCAAAGGGCTTAAGGACAGCTCCTTCATGACCCCTGAAAACAAACAGTGGATCAACGAACACACAGGTCAGCTTCTTGTTTATGTTTTCCTTGGAGCAGGCATTCTGATGCAGGTTCTGCACTGGTGCAAGGTCAACATCTTCAAGATTGTCGTACTTATGGGTACCTTCTCTCTTGCTATGGCATTTGCCGGCAACGACCTTGTGAACTTCATAGGTATCCCCCTTACCAGCCTTGCTACCTATCAGGACTATATAGCCAATGGCCAGGGTGTAGGGATGGATGTATTCACAATGGAGAGCCTCAACGGTCCGGCCAATACCCCTATCCTCTTCCTCCTTGGTGCAGGAGCCATAATGGTGTTTGCCCTTGTTACATCCAAAAAGGCCCACAATGTGATCAAGACATCTGTGAACCTGTCCAAGCAGGATGACGGTGACGAAATGTTCGGCACATCAAGTGTGGCCAGAAGACTCGTTGTATCATCCAACTCTTTTGTCACCTGGATCAATAAAGTGAGTCCGGAGCCTGTATCCCGCTGGGTAGACAAGCGCTTCAACAAAGACGAGATGATTATGGAGAAAGGGGCAGCATTTGACCAGCTCCGCGCAGCTATCAACCTGGTAGTGGCAGCATTGCTGGTGGCACTCGGCACCTCCCTCAAACTGCCACTCTCTACCACATTCGTGACATTTATGGTGGCAATGGGTACCTCACTTGCTGACCGTGCCTGGAACAGGGAGAGCGCAGTGTTCAGAGTTACCGGCGTAGTATCGGTTATCGGCGGATGGTTCATCACTGCAGGCGCAGCATTCATTATCAGCTTCGTGGTGGCTATCATAATGCACTATGGCGGCATTATCGCAATGGTGGTTCTTGCAGCAATTGCTATCGCCATCATTATCACCAGCAACATAAAGTTCAGCAAGAAAGCCAAAGAGGAGAAGAAAGATGACAAGATTTTCTCTGAGATCCTTACCACTTCTGACAAACAAAGGGCTTGGGAACTCCTTAGAGGCCACGTACAGAACAACATTCTTACTGAGCTTGAGTTTGTGGAGGAGTCTTATACCGAGTTCATTGAATCGTTCATTGAGGAAGACCGCAGGACCTTGAGCAAACTCCACCGCGCTATACGCAATGAGAAGGAGTTCTTCAAGACCAAACGCCGCAAGGAGATTACCGGTCTCAAGAGAATTGACCCTGTTATGGCTGTTCAGGCCGGCACATGGTTCCACATAGCAACAAACAATACATCCCAGCTGATCTACAGCATACGCCGTGTCATCGAACCTTGCAAGGATCACATAGACAACAACTTCAACCCTCTTCCCCAGGTATGCACAGATGAAATCAGACCTTTGGTTTCCAAACTTGTAGCCCTCATTGAAAATGAGAAGAACCTGATCAATACTCCTGTAGATATTGCACTCCATCTGAAAGACATCTCCTCATACAAGAAAGAGGTATCTGCAGCTATGGAGAGACATCTAAAGAGGATGAGCAATGAGGTAGACTCTACCAACCTGAACATCTACATCCTCTACCAGAGCATCCTTCAGGAGACCTGGCAGATGGCAGATACGCTCAAGCATTTGGCCAGAGCTGTCGACAAACTCAAAAATTTGTAAAAGAGTTCTGATCCACGATATGAAACGCTGCTGCAGACAATTTCTCTGCAGCGTTTTTCATTGGGTCCTTAGGGAAAAGGGAAGATATTGCCACCAGGCGGCAGATGCCGTAACTTCTGTATGTGACCTCAGGGACGGTATTGCGGCCGCACAGGAGCCAGAGAGGTTTTCTGTATTGGGCACAGAGCTGGGCAATACCTAAAGGCAATTTCCCCTCAAGAGACTGCCTGTCAAATTTCCCCTCTCCTGTAATGACAAGGTCTGCTGATGCTATCTCCTCTTCAAGGTCCATCATATCGGTGAAGACCTTCCACCCCTGGAGCATCTTCGCTTTGAGCACTCCGTGCAATGCAAAACCCACCCCACCTGCTGCACCAGCACCGGGGAATTGTACCAGCTCCTCCGGAGGGAGGCCCCTCCATTGGGCGACAGCCTCACTCCATCTGGCAAGTCTCTGCTCCAGAATGGGGATTGTGTCTGGGGTGGCACCTTTCTGGGGGCCATATATTGCGGTAGCACCATTAGGACCTAAAAGGGGATTCTCCACATCGCAAGCCACCTCTATCGCAGTCTGGAAAAGGTGAGGGGTTATTTTCTCCACTTGGGATGAGTCCAATGTGCCGGAAACGGGATCGTACCTGAAACCGAGCGCCTCAAGCATCCCGATCCCTCCATCATTTGTAGCACTGCCTCCGATGGCCACCACCACCTTCTCTGCACGGGAGATCTCCACTGCGTGGCAGATAACCTCGCCCAGACCGTATGTTGATGCCCGAAGAATGTCCCTCTGCTGGGGGGAGATGAGATTGAGCCCCGAGACCTGGGCCATCTCTATAAAAGCGGTCCGTCCCAAGAGGAGAATGGGGGCTTGTATCTTATTGCCCATCGGGTCTGTAGCCGGCACGGACACCTTCTCGCCACCCACAGCTCTCTCTACCACCGCCAGGCTCCCATCGCCACCATCTGCCATCGGGAAGAGTCTGATCCGGGCCTCGGGAAAGCCTTTTTGGATCCCCTCCTTAATGGCCACTGCAGCTTGGGGCGCAGTCATTGTCCCTTTGAACTTGTCGACAGCCACTACTATTTTACGGTATCTATTATTTGGTGCTATTGGGGCCATTTTATTATCTTTGTCTCTTTAACAGGAACAAATTTAATCTTAAAAATTATAGTATGAAAAAAATCAATTTATTGGTTATCTCGATGTTCGTCTTGTCATTGTTACCAATGAAGGCAGATGAGGGTATGTGGCTGTTGCCTCTTCTGGAGAAGATGAACGGTAAAAAAATGGCGGAAATGGGATTTACCCTCACCCCTGAGGATATCTATTCTATCAATCACTCTTCCCTTAAAGATGCTATCGTACAGTTCGGTGGCGGATGTACAGGTGAAATAGTATCCAAAAATGGACTTCTTTTCACCAATCACCACTGTGGTTATGGGAGCATCCAGAAGCTCAGCTCTGTAGAGCACAACTATCTGAAAGATGGCTTTTGGGCGATGAGCCTCAAAGAGGAGCTCCCCGCTGAGGGACTCACAGTGAAATTCCTCGAGAGTTTCACTGATGTTACCAAACAGATGGAGAAGGCTGTAAAGAAAGCTGCTACCCCTGCAGAGAGAGACTCCCTCTACGCTGCGGCAGCTGAACAGATCAAGAAAAAAGCTGTAGGTGACAACAAATTCCTTACTGCAGATGTAAGATCATTCTATGGCGGAAACACCTATTACCTTATCGTCTACAAAATATACAGAGATGTACGCTTCGTAGGTGCACCACCTTCATCCATCGGCAAATTCGGTGCAGATACCGACAACTGGATGTGGCCACGCCACACCGGAGACTTCTCAGTATTCAGAGTATATGCAGACAAGGACAATAACCCTGCTGACTACTCACCTGACAACGTACCTTACACCCCCAAGAACTTCCTTAAAGTCTCTATCAAAGGTGTACAGGAGGGTGATCCTACCATCATTATGGGCTATCCTGGCCGTACCAACCGCTTTATGACCCGCTCTGAGCTTGTAGAGCAGAGAGACCTTTCAAATGCTATCGCCATCAAACTCCGCGGCATCCGTCAGGAGGTTCTTATGGCAGATATGGAGGCTGACCCCAAGATCATGATCCAATATGCAAGCAAATATTCAGGCTCATCAAACGGCTGGAAGAAATGGATCGGTATGAACGAGACCTTCGCCAAACTTGATGTGGAGGAGCGTCGTGCCCAGGAGGAGGCCAAATTTACCGAATGGGTAAATCAGAGCCCTAAGAGAATCGAAAAATACGGCAAAGCCCTTGAGAAGATCAATACAGCAGTCGAGGGTCGTGCTGAGGCATACGCACTTCTTCTCAAGACCTCTGAGTCTGTGGGCAGAATCGAGCTTACAAGTGTCGCCTCCAGAGTTCTGAGAGCTGCCAATGGCAAAGGATCAGTAGATCCTCTTCTTGAGTCATTCTACAAGGACTACTCAGTCTCTACCGACAGGAAAGTGGCCAAAGCCATGATCAATGCATATCTTGAGGAGGTTTGTGCAGACCAAAGGGCAGACTTCGTCAAGGTTATTGAGAGCGAGTTTGGTGGCAGTGTGGATGCTTACGTGGACAATCTGTTCGACAACTCTGTATTCGTATGCAAGGATAAAGTTAAAGAGGCCATTGCTGCAGGTGCAGACCTCAACGCCGATCCCGCAGTAATACTCTACAAGTCTATCTCAGCCGGTCAGCCTGCTCTTTATCAGGCTTACACTAAAGATGCCGAGATGTTCGCTGAAGGTAAAAAGGAGTATATCGCAGGTACACTTGAGATGCGTAAAGGTGAGGCTATCTATCCTGATGCCAACTCCACTATGCGTCTGACTTATGGTCAGGTCCTTCCATACTCTCCACGTGATGCCGTGCAATATCTGTATTACACCACTATGGACGGTATTATGGAGAAAGAGGACCCAACAAACTGGGAATTTGAAGTTCCAGCCCGTCTGAAAGAGCTATATGAGGCTAAAGATTTCGGCCAATACGGTCTCCCTAACGGCAAAATGCCTGTATGCTTCCTCTCAAACAACGACATCACCGGAGGCAATTCAGGTTCACCTATCCTCAACGGAAACGGCGAGCTTATCGGCCTTGCATTTGACGGCAACTGGGAATCTATGAGCAGCGATATCATCTTCGAGCCAGAGCTTCAGAGATGTATCAACGTAGATGCACGCTATGTCCTCTTCATCATCGACAAGTTCGGTGGCGCCGGCTACCTTCTCGACGAAATGGAGATTGTGAAGTAAATTATACCGCTACACGTCACCCCCGGCTTGTTCGGGGGTTTCAAAATAAAACAGCATAATGGAACAGGAAGTTTTAGCAATATTGTCTCAAGTGGTCCACCCTGCCAAGGATGCAGATATCCTGAATCTCGGCATGGTCGAAGATGTGAGGGTAGAGGATGGCAAGATCAAATTCAGACTTGTATCTTCGTCCCCCGATCCACTTATGGGCTCCATCAAGAAACAGTGCGAAGCTCTCCTCAAGGAGACCTTCCCTGATTATAAAGTCTCAATAATCGAACTTGTCCGTGAGAAAAAGACCAAAAGGCCTTTTGAATTGGGACAGGAGCAGCTTGCCAATGTAGGGAAAATTATCGCCATCGCCTCCGGCAAAGGTGGTGTTGGCAAATCTACCGTATCTACAAACCTCGCTATCGCATTGGCCAAGGCCGGCTACAAAGTGGGTCTTACCGATGCAGATGTCTATGGACCGTCAATACCCAAGATGACCGGTACAGAGGGGATGATTCCCGAGGCAGAACAGACTGAAAATGGGGGTGAGCTTATCCTCCCTATCGAGAAGTACGGTGTAAAATGGATGTCCATCGGATATTTTGCCACACCTGAACAGGCCCTTATCTGGAGGGGCCCTATGGCTTGCAATGCCCTAAAGCAGATGGTACTTCAGGTCAAATGGGGCGAGCTTGACTACCTACTTATCGACCTCCCTCCGGGCACAGGCGATATCCATATCTCGATGGTACACGATATCCCCCTCTCGGGTGCAGTGATCGTAAGTACACCACAGGCGGTGGCTCTTGCAGATGTCCTCAAAGGTGTAAATATGTTCAGAAACAAGGACATCAATGTCCCTATCCTCGGCCTTGTGGAGAATATGGCTTGGTTTACCCCGGCTGAGCTCCCGGAAAACAAATACTACATCTTCGGTAAAGAGGGTGGTGTGAAGATGGCCAACCAGCTTGGCATAGATCTTCTCGCACAAGTTCCTATCTATATGTCAATCCGTGAAAATGGTGATCTGGGTACCCCTGACACCATAGCCGAATGGGCCAACCTCGCCCAAGAGGTGGTAAAAAGAAGTTAAAATAAACCCCGAAAGTTTCTGGCTTTCGGGGTTTATATTTATAAGGATTATCTATTTGTTTTTTGGATATCCAGTCCGGTAGGACTTTGGAAAGCCTTAAGCCCAAAGGTGTGTAATATCGCTATAATGTGGTCAAACACCTCTCCCTGAATACGCTCATAATTGGCCCAGGCAGTATCTGCAGAGAAGAAGTAAAGTTCTATAGGTAGACCTTCTGCAGTTGGCTGCAGCTGACGCACCAGGAGGGTCATATCAGAATTTACCTTTGGATGATGACGTAGGTAGTACTCAACATAATGGCGAAAAATATAGAGATTCACCTCTTCTGCCCCTGTCCCTTGAAAGCCCTCCATCCAAGTCTGCTCCTTGAAGCGGGCCAATTCATCTTCAGTACAGAAACGGACAGTATTCATATCTATATTTATAGACCTTTTGACACGCCTGCCACCTGTATCAAACATCCCTCTCCAGTTCTGGAAAGAGTCGTTGATCAACGCATACGGCGGGATAGTGGTAATTGTCTTGTCCCAATTCCTCACCTTAACTGAAGTCAGGGTCACATCTACCACATCGCCATCCGCACCATATTTCTGCATGGTAATCCAATCACCCGGGCGGAGCATATCGTTTGTTATAAGCTGCACACCTGCCACAAAACCCTTTATAGTGTCTTGGAAGACCAGCATCAGTATCGCAGTTCCTGCACCCAATCCGGTAAGGAGCACCATCGGATTCTAAGTCGGA